>QMND01000056.1 GCA_003647605.1 Candidatus Shapirobacteria bacterium
ACTGAATAGCAAGCAAACACCAGACCTGCAAAACCACTGTTATAAAAAGACTCAATCAACTCCTCCATAACCACCCCAGCCTGATTGTTTTCACCATTCACCAACGCTGCTTGACAATACCCCAACACTGCTCGCCTCACCCCTTCTGGGTCTTCTTCTTTTAACCCTTTCAATATCTGCATTACTTTGGACCATGGAGAGCCATCCAAAAGGGCACGGCATAGTTGGATAGTTTGTGACTGTATCTCTGCTGTCCTCTTAGCCACCTCAAGACGCTTCTCTGGTGGGACGGCTAGCGTTTGCTCTAGTATCTGTAAAGCATTCCTCGGATGCCCTTGGCTGTCCTGTACTATCTGGTCATATACTTTCTTGCTTAGCCTCTCACCCTCTGCTTTTACCACCTTGTGTAGTAGACTTTTCATGTCTCTGTCACTGAGAGGTTTAACAGAGAACTCACTGCAACGTCCCCTGATAGTGGGAAGGAGTTTATGTGGGTCGGTGGTGCAGAGGATAAAGTAAACATGATAGGGGGTGTCCTCAAGTGCTTTTAGTAGTGCATTCTGCCCTTCTCTGGTTACTTGGTGAACTTCGTCCAAAAGCCAAACTCTACACTTCCCCTGCAGTGGACGGTATTGCATGTGTTCACGGATTTCCCTTATAGTGTCAATCCCACGGAAATCTGCTGTATCCAATTCCCTAAAATCATTCCCCTCACATCCTAGCTTTCTAGCAATTATCCTTGCCAATGTGGTCTTTCCACATCCAGTTGGTCCATGGAGTAGGTATGAGTGAGGAGGATTAGGTTTGGCTAACAGCTCTTGTAGTGTCTCTAATGTCTGCTCATTTCCATATACTTCATCAAACTCCCTTGGCCTGTATTTTAGGTATAAAGCCATCTAAATTTCCCCCACTCTATCAATGTCTACCTCTACTGTGACATCCTCAACCACTTCACTATATGGAGGACGAAAAGATACTGGATAAAGAGAAATGTTGATATTAGACACAGGGACCCAAGTTTTTTGCTGAAAATCACGAAACTTGGCACATAGATATTCCTTTATCTCCTTTTCCAATTCTGTCTTTAATTCTACCAATTCCTCTACTGTTATCTTTTCCTCATTCATGACCCTCTCCTTTACTCTTTTTAATTCTCTTGGGTGTAGAAAAAACACGGTATCCCCTATCTTTACTTTAACTGTTTCAACAAAGGAACATGCAGTTATTACCCCAGTTACTCTTCCTATCTTCCCTACAATATCAAAAGTCTCTGCATACGGACAGGGCAAAATTTCTACAATGTCACCTATTTCAAAATCTTGGGCACTCACTTATTTCTACCCCTCTATATTATTATACTCACTTTTCACCATTTCCTTAATGACTTTCTTTTTTTGCCCAACAACCATCTATAGGATGTACTTCTATCTCTACTTTCAATGGAACAATTATCCATGAAAAAGCCTTGGGTAACTCCACTGTGGTTACCCTCTCTACTGTCTTCTTTATATGTTCAAGTTCTTCTGGGTGGGTGTCAATCAGCATCTCATCATGTATTTCCCCAAATAATCTGCTATCCCACCCTTCCTCTTCACTTATCCTGTCAATCTCAATAAAAGACCACAGCAGACAATGAAAAGCTGAACCCTGTATGGGTATGTTTAATACTTCATTTCTCCGCATTACCCCCCCACACCTAAACCCAGTAAACATCTCTACATAACCCCTCTTTTGATACTCCTTCCAAGTTCTCTCTTTCCACTCTGTGTACCCTTTATACCGTACATTCCAAAATTGGTCTTCTACTATCCTCACATGCTCAATAAATTTATCACAGTTTTTTATCTCACCCTTTTTATCTAACTTAACCAGCCCTTTATCCTGAAGATGTACCAGCCCTGGCGTCCCGTCCTTACGATATGCCACCTTTGCCCACTCTAACAGCCCCTGGGCACAGTTCATGTAATAATCCCCATAAAATTGGGGGAACACAAACCCGTTCTTTCCCCCTTGACGGAAGTTCCTCTCACCAGGGTGGTGTTTGTCTAAGCTGTCCAGCATATACAGCTCCATTGCCATATCCCTGTGCATATCTCCATGGACAGCATCGTAAATCAGTCGCTCATCTTTTGTGTAACAGCACGCAACCATTACCTCTATTCCACTAAAATCAGCAGACAGTATTAAGTGTCCTAACCGTGGGTATATAGCCCCCCGGCATACTCTCATTGCCTCTTTGTCTCGTTTGGGGATGTTTTGGAAGTTTGGGGAAGAGCTAGAGCTACGGTAGCTCCTCACTGTGTGCAGGTCAAAATGAGGGTGCATCCAACCCCCTACCTGTTCTCTCAAAAAAGCCTCTAGGTAGGTGTCTCGGATTTTTTTCAATCTACGGATCTGCAATATCAAGTCCACCCCAGGGACACTTATTTTCTCCAATGCCTCATTATCCGTTGCACCAGCCCCTGTGGCAGTCAGCTTGGGTGGGGTTATTTTCATAATATGGTAAAGAATGTGGGATAACTGCTGGTTGCTGTTCCAGTTTACTTTCCCCCTGAACCTCTTTTTCCATAACTGAGCTAGTTTAGACTTTTCCAGTTTATGTTGGTAGAAATTGACCTTTTTGGACAGAAGTCTCTTTTTTCGTTTGCAATACTCCACATCTACCCTCATCCCAGCCCACTCTGCCCGCATTAATGCCAGAGCCCCATCATGGAATAGCCTATATGCTTTCTTCATATCAGCCATTATATAAAAAGCCCCTTTTTCTTCTTTTCTGGATGTTCTTCCATAAACTTGACTGCATCCAATCTCTTAGCTGACACCTCGCAATACTTCTCCAAGATTTCTATTCCTACCCACCGCCTATTCAATCTCTTACAAACTAATGCCGTTTTCCCTGAGCCTAAAAATGGATCTAGGATTAAAGCATTGGTATCTGAATGTCTGATGATTAATGGTTCTATCATCCACCATGCCTTTTCTGTGGGATGCCCCCTATATTTTTCACCAGTACTTCCCTTAAATATTTGTCTCATACTTTCCTGTCTGATAAAGTTAATAAAATAACCCTCTCTGGAGCTCTTAGTAAACCAAATTGCTTCTTCTATACAAGAACGATAATTGTTTTTCCTGAAATGCGGGACAGAATTAAGTTTTTCAAAATAAATCTTATTCCTAAACTTCAACCCCAATTCCTTCTCTATCCTATAAATAAAATATCCAGTATAATTTCTATCAAGAAACAAAATTAAACCCCCTGATAACCTTAGGATCCCCTTCATCACCAGAATGCGTCTTGACAACCAAATAAAATACTCCTCTATTGAATCCCAATTATCCTTGAAAGCATCACCCCATGCTTGCTTATTCGTCTTTATTTCGTCCCCAGTCATCGTTAACTTATTAGTACCAGCAATGTTATATGGTGGGTCAGTCAATACCAAATCAACACTCTCTTTAGGGAAGCCTTTCATTATCTTTAAACAGTCTCCACAATACAGTATTCCATTCTTAGTCTCAAAATACCTGTTCTCCTTTGGAAACAACTCTTTCCAGCTCATCTAAATCCTATCTCCTCCATCTGCTTCATTGCTAGTTGATAAGTAAACAGGCTATCCAATCCACAATAGTTCATTAACTTAGTAAAGCCTACAGGAGACCTCACCAGCTCCATAACCCTATTCACTGAGTTAGCATTTTTAGGGTCTCTGCCCTTCAAGTATGGTGCAATCTCACTATCATAATCTGGTATCCCAAAATGGGTATATACTTGAAACTTAAGCCCTGTTATATCTGGACGGTTATCTAAAACATGTGCAGCTATCATGCTGTCCCATACCCACCCCCTCACCTCTATTCCATACATCACTTTCATCCATGTCCCTTCAAACTTCATATTATGTGCAATCTTCCCAATCCTCTCATCCTCTAGCAATTTTTTTAGAGCCTCTACATCAGCCCTCTCAGTGGGTGCAGGGGTGACATAAACAACATTAGGGCTGTTACAGAAGGATATACAAACTACCTGATGGTTCTGTCTGTCATACGGTTTTATCCCAGTTGTCTCTATGTCAAAAGCTAGGTATGGTGGGTTCATAGACAAGGTTTCTTTCCTCAGTTTCTCAAATAATACCCCTGGTTGTTTTACTATCCTTACCTTTTCTTTTTCTTCAGTAAAAGTAGGAAAAGGGGTATGTATCATATCTAAGGCTCTCTTTAAATCCTGCTTCCATACTGTCCATGCCACATCCTCCCTCTCCTGCCTCATGACATAACTGGGGTGGAAGACAGGGCAGACCCATGCATGCAGGTCTCTATCTGGTATACACCACCCCCTCCATTTCGTTATCCCCCCTAAATCCTTCTTCCATCTATGTCCTATTACACTTTGCACTGCTTCACCACCTAAGAGAACAATCACTTTAGGGTGGTTCTCCTCAATGGTTCTCAGCACTCGTGGACGGCAACAGTTAATCTCATTGTTAGTGGGGGTTCTGTTATTGCCTTTTTTGTCTATTGGACGGCAGTTCACTGCATTGATATTCAGACAATCCCCAAACAAAGCTACCCCTAACTCTCTATATGCCTGCCTAAGCACCCGTCCAGCCCTCCCCTGCCAAGGCTTCCCCCTTCTATCCTCTACCTCACCAGGGCTTTGACCTACATTCAGGATACCTAGTTTAAAGTGCCCATATGGCTTTATCTGGGGGTTGATTGCATTTTTATATAGGCCACAGGAAACACAGCCACCTTGTTTGGTTTTCTCACTTATTAGGTTGAAGAAACCCACTTATACCCCTACTCTCTTGCTATGAGAAACTGTTCTATAAACTCATCCAATGTCTTTATGTCCTCTGGGGTAATCCCATAGACAGCATCCCCAAGTGCCTCCTTCATTCTCTCACATGCCTCCTCCTTACTATCAGCCTCCACAGCAACAACATCTACAAAATCAGAATACATATAAATTCTTTTATAGTCCATCACTGCACCCCCTTTCTATACTTCCTTCTTCTCAGACATCAATGCAACAATATGTATCCACTCCTCACTCCTAAACCCAGCCATACCATCAGTCACCTCAAGATAGTTAGTCTTCTCACATATATCCGCCAGATAATGGGGGTTAATGCGAAACACTACTGTCTCTCCCTCATAATCTACTTCATCCACCTCTTTAAACCATCCATTCACCCCCTCTGCCCTCACTTCCATCTTCCCTGACAATACAGACACCGTAACTCGTTCAGTCCCACTATCACCAGCAAATATCA
>QMND01000057.1 GCA_003647605.1 Candidatus Shapirobacteria bacterium
CAACTTTTTCCTCTCGAAAAAAACCAACAACTTATTCCCATTTGTTTGTATTACAAAAAAATCATCCAACCCAAAAAAGCATCCTTCATCACCAAACTCTGTCAACTACCAAATTTATTTTGGTAAAACTCAATCGCTTTTTTAACCGCCTTATGCCAATTTCTACTCAAATTGTGGTTGTCTTTTTCATAAACCACTAACTCGGCTTCCTTACCTAATTTCCCCAACTTATCCACCATTTCCTCCTGCCACTCCACTTTACACCATTTATCCCAACTCCCCTGTTGAACTAAAACAGGTGCCTCCAGCCAATCATAATAATTATCAATGGAATATTTTTTTACATCACAATTTTTATCCAGCTTCTCCAATCTTTCTATCACTAATTTACCCCCATCATCCATCTCATCGGCTGTATCCCACAAACTCTTAGGAAAAGGATTAGTCATTGGCGCCCATAACACCGTCGGATATTTTTCCTCACTAATTTCTAACACCGATATAGCTATTTGACCTCCATTACTATGTGCCCAAATCGCTATTTTATCTTTATCCACAAAATCCAACTTCTTTACCATCTCCATCAAATCCAACACAACTGGCACTTTTTCAAATCTAGCCTCCATTATATCCACACTTTCCTCATCCGATTGGCCAAAACCCAAAAAATCCATACTCATAGTCAACCAACCTTTTTTAGCCAACTCATCGGCCATTTTCCAACTACCAAAACCGCTATAATATCCCTCTCTATCAGCATAACCCCTAATCATTATCACCATTGGTCTCTTTTTGTCGTCTTCAAAATAATTCATCATTCCACTTATCCATTTTCCTCCACTCTTATATCTAAACCTCCTACTCTTAAAACCAAAATCAGCCGTTTTGTAACCCAAATTATCTCTCCTTAAATCCACCTCCTTTATCCTGTCTAAAACCTGCCATTCTACTTCCTCAAAACCACCCGCTTTATACTTCTTCCTCAAATTTTCAAAATCATACTCAGCTAAACCACAATTCAATTGACTATTTTCCTTCTTTTTCTCAACCTTTTCCTTTTTCCCCTGCTCCCCTCTTCTAACCAAAGGACTAACTATTTCATCCTCTTGCCTTTCTTCGCCAACCCAACCCACCACCCCCCAAACCACTACTATTACTAATAACACAACTATTATCCAACCAACCCGCTCCTTTTTCATACTCTTTTATTCTAATCCCAAAAACCCAATTTTTCCCTCTTCCATTCTCCCCTCTTTTCATTTATAATTCTCTCTACCAAAGACAGTAGGCATTGAAACGACCTACCGAGGAACAATCACTCCGTGATTTTTATTTAATTTCTCGCTTTGGCGAGATTTTTTTATGCCAAATCAAAATAAAATATATCAAGTCGAAGATTTAACCCAAAAATTAAAAGACGCTAAATCTACCGCCCTACTTCAATACCAAGGCTTAACCGCTGGTCAAATCAACCAACTCCGAGCTGAAGTCAAAAAACAAGGCGGTTATATCGAAGTTGCAAAAAATACTCTAATCATCAGAGCTTTACAAAATATCGGTGTCGAACTACCTCAAAAATTAACCGGCCCTACCGCTTTAGCTTTTGCAACCCAAGATGAAGTTACTCCTCTTAAAGAAATAGACAAAGTCAACAAAAAACTAAAATTAACCGAATTCAAATATGCCATTTATCAACAAAAACTTTTAGCTCAAGACAAACTTCAACAACTACTCAGTCTACCTAGCCACACTCAACTCATTTCCCAACTCATCGGCAATATATCAAACCCCCTCTACCGTTTTGCCTATGATCTCAAATTTCATCAAACTAAGTTATTATTATTATTAAAAGCGCTGGCTTCTAAACAACCAGCCAATTAAACAAAAAAATATGACCGAAGAAACAAAAAAAGAAGTCAAGCTAGATGCTAAACTTCAAAAAATCTTAGACGAAGTTGCCAAACTTTCAATTTTGGAACTTTCCGAATTAGTTAAAGCTTTCGAAGAAAAATTCGATGTCAAAGCCATTGCCTCGGCCCCAGCCACCACATCTACTTCAACTGGTGATGCTTCCGCCCCAGCCACCGAAGAAAAATCTGAATTTGAAGTAGTTATTACCAATGCTGGTAGTAACAAAATCGCCGTTATTAAGGCTGTCCGCGAATTCAAACAAGAACTAGGTCTTAAAGAGGCTAAAGATTTAATCGACAACCCTCCAGCCAACCTAGGCACCATGAAAAAAGACACTGCCAACGAAGCCAAAACTAAATTGGAATCTGCCGGCGCTCAAGTCGAACTTAAATAAGTTTGACCGCTTTCACAAACTCAACAAATATAGGATGCAGGTCTAATGGCCTGCTCCTATATTCTGGATGAAACTGAGTTCCCACAAAAAATGGATGATTTTTTAATTCTATTGCTTCTACTAATTTTCCGTCTGGCGACAAACCGCTAAACACTACTCCTTCTTTTTCAAAAACCTTTCTATATTTATTATTAAACTCATAACGATGTCGATGTCTCTCTTCCACCACCTTTTTTCGACCATAAATCTTAGCCAACAAACTCCCTCTTTTAATCTTACAAGTCCAATTTCCCAACCTAATCGTGCCTCCATATTGTTTATTTTTCAAATATTCCTCCTGATCTGGCATTATATGAACTACCGGATATTTCGTTTTTGGATTCACCTCCACCGAATTAGCTCCTTTCATTCCCAACACATTTCTAGCTATTTCAATCACCGCCATTTGCATCCCAAAACACAAACCCAAATACGGCACTTTATTTTCTCTAGCATATTTAACCGCCTTAATTTTTCCTTCCACTCCTCTTTTTCCCCAACCCTGAGGCACTACCACCCCACCAAAATCAGCCAAAATCTTCTCTCCATCTTCCTCTTCTAAATCCTCAGCCCTAATCCACACCATTTCCGTTTTTACCCCCACCTCAGCCGATGCCTGTTTAATCGCCTCCAAAACACACACATAAGCATCGCCTAAATTGTAATCACCTGTGGCAAAGTATTTACCCACAATCCCAATTTTAACCACATCTTTAGCCTTTTTTTCTTTGTCTACAAAGGCCGTCCACTTATCCAAATAATCGCTTTTTTTAGTTTTCAAATCTAACTTTTTTATGATCTTCTCAGCCAATTTCTGCTTATTCAAAAAAACAGGCACTTCATAAATACTAGCTAAATCAGGATTGCTAATAATGTCTTCGTCTTTCATATTACAAAACAAGGCCAATCTGTCTCTCCTCCTTTTATCAATTCCTTTTTCACTTCTAACTATCAAAAAATCAGGTTGAATTCCCATCGAATTTAACTTTTGAACTGACTGTTGAACCGGTTTACTCTTTAACTCACCAATACTTTTAATAAATGGTAAATAACTCACATGAACTTGAAGCACATCTTTAGATTGTTTCAACTTTAAAATTCGACTGGCTTCAAAAAACAAACAATTTTGATACTCACCTACCGTCCCCCCTAATTCTATTATTACCGCCTCAGCCTTATTAACCTTACCTGCCTTTTTAATTCTGTCTATAATTTCATCGGTAATATGAGGAATGGCCTCAACATCCTCACCTTGATAAAAAAAAGCTCTTTCCTTATCTATGACCGACTTATAAACCTGTCCCGTAGTTATATAATTCTCTCGCCTTAAAGACTTATTCAAAAACCTCTCATAATTTCCCAAATCTTGATCGGTTTCCGTTCCATCTTCAGTCACAAAAACTTCTCCATGTTCTTGCGGTCTAATCGTCCCTGCATCCACATTCAAATACATATCAATTTTGACATTAGTCACCCTAATTCCTTTGGATTGTAACAACAAGGCTATTGAAGCCGAACTAATCCCCTTGCCTAAACCAGACACTACCCCACCAGACACAAAAATAAATTTCATAATCTCATATTATCTTGATTTTGTCCAAAATCAACCGTTTCTTTAATCGTCTTTTTTAGTTAAACTCAAACTAGCCCCCCCTAAAAACTCAATACCTGTTATCCCTTACTATCAACCTCTCCTATTGGCAAACTATCAACAAAAGCATGCATCCATTCCCAATCGTCATCGGGATAATCAGCCTTTTTTACTTCATGATTTAAGATTATTCTCAATTCCTTAGCCATAGATCCTAAAAAAGGATCTTGATCACGAGCTATAACATATTCTCTCCATCTACCATCGTCTTTTTTAGATAAGTTTATTTCTCTACTAAACTCGTCTAAAGTAGTAACATCAACAGCCGAAATTCCTTTCATTTCACAAGCTCGGCTAAAAGCTTCTACCGCCGCCACCATACTACCTCTCTCAGCAAAAGCATAAGACATTCCTACCATGGCCAAAAATTTTCTAAATTCAAACTGTTCTTCCGTCTCCTCTACTAATTCTGATCTTTTATACTTGCTTAAAAACGAACCAACTTCCCAAACATGTATTTTACTAAAACCAATTGCACAACCTTTCTGATAACCAACCCCTAAAAAAGTGACCATATTCCTCTCTATAGCTTTAACATCATCACCTACCACAAACTCCCCCAATCGACCTAAATCATATTCACCTTCCTCATTCCTAAAACGATCTACAAAAGAAGAAATCAATTCATCCCCCCAACCCTCAAAACGCTCGATATTACTAACCTTATCAAAATTTCGCTTCATTTTTCATTGTTTAAAATAACAAAAAACACTATTCAACCACATACCCACCCTCAACACCTTCATCCAAAACTGACTTAATAAATCCTTGACTAGTCACAGTCAAATAATGGCTCACCACATTTTGCGACAAAGCCATCAACACCGTAGCCACCAATGGATGTATATTTACCTTACCATCATGCCTTTTTTCCAAAGCATCACCGGTAAACATTTTCCTAACAAAAGGAGCAATCACCTCATCCAAATATCTATTCCTATCAATATCCCCCCCATCATCAATATCTACTAACACCATCCACCCCAACAAACCCAAATGACCATCTCCTTCTAAAGTCTTACATGTCTCCACAACACTTCTTAACACTGTATCTACAACCACATCAACACTTTCTTCTTGCCATCGATCTTCCACACCCTCCAACTTATATGGCCAACAAGCATCCAAATATTGCATTCTTACACCAGGACCAGCCTCATTCGAAAATACCAATTTTACACCATCCTCTTTTAACGACTGAGTCCCGCCCACACCAAAACCATTTTCATCATCTACTCCCATTTTTTCCTTCTTATATTTTTTAAC
>QMND01000058.1 GCA_003647605.1 Candidatus Shapirobacteria bacterium
CAAAAAGGCAGTTTATTATTTACTATCTCCAATAACTGTTTTAATTATATTTTTACTTTACTACTATCAAACCGGCGATTTTTGGGCTTATTTTCACAGTGGTGACAATATCCACCTTAATCCATTTCCTTTTATGGTCTTTTTCAGTCATCGATCTTGGATACACTCAATTTGGTTAGAAGATATAATCTATATTTACTTTATAGCCAGTTTGGCCGTTAGTCGTTTATTTAAAAAATATAAGATATCAGTTATTTCTGTTTATCCGGCTATTTTTTTGCTATCTACCTTTTTTGTGGCCCATCGAGATATCAGCCGCTATTTATCTCCAGCCTATCCATTTTTTGTCTTGGCTTTTGCTAAACCAATCAATCAATTGTCTTTCAAAAAAGTATTTTTGATTATTTTACCGGCCATCTTTTTATATGCTCTCAATTTTTGTCTTGGCAACACCGCCCCCGTAGCCGACTGGACCCCATACTTGTAAGCCATAATTTTTGACTCCCCAACCATTGATGGATACACACACCTGTATTACAATACTCATTAATTAGTATTACTATATTAAAAAATGCCAGTAAACAAAGTTGATGCAATGTGTCCTCTTATTTTTGGGTCGACACCAGGAGAAAGACCTATAACAAACTATGTAACTGTACAGCTTGAATCAAGGAATGTCGTTAATGTAAGGTCTGGTGAGGAAGATTGCGAGATTACTCACTTATGCATTAGGTGTGACCTAGGCGGTCTTGTCAGGGCAATCGCATCCAGATCAGGTTCCTCTTCGAACTATATTGTTGATTGGTGTAATGCATCTTCGAGGAGTTTCCCTTGTAGGAAAACAGTTAAAAAGGATTGGGGTTTAGAGTTAGGAAAAAAAGGGAATAAAATCTAAATCGGTTGATAAAACTTCCCCCCATCTTCTCTTATCTTCCCCTCCATCTCCATCATCGAAGTCAATACACTCAGTTGACTAACACTTTTACCTATCTTCCTACTCAACTCATCTAAACTCATACTTTCTACTTCCAAACATTCGATAACTTCTTTTTCTGCTGGACTCAATTGATTCAACCAATCCATTTGTGCTGACTCTTCGTCTTTTTTATCTATAGCCAAAATATCACTAACCTCAGTTAACATTTTTGCCTGACCCGCTTTAATCAACCAATTAGTTCCTTTAGATACTGATACATCAATACCTCCTGGTACCGCCCACAACTTTTTACCTTGTTCTTTGGTAATTCTGGCCGTAATCAAACTACCCGATTTCAAACCGGCTTCTACAACCAAAGTTCCCAAACTGCTCAAACCAGCCACAATCCTATTTCTTTGGGGAAAAGTCCACAAAGCCGGAGCTTGATTTTTTTCATATTCAGAAATAATCAAACCTCCTTTTTTCAAAATTTCCTCATATAATTTATCTTGTCTAGCTGGATATAAAACATCCAAACCATTTCCCAAAACTGCCACTGTTATGCCTCCTAGATCTAAACAACTTTGGTGACTCCAACTATCAACTCCATACATAAAACCCGATATTATAACCACTCCTTGTTTAACCAAATCTGGCATCAATCTTTCAATTACTCTTTGGCCATAACTGCTCATTTTTCTACTACCAACTATAGCTAAACTTTTATCAAAAATGCCTTTGTGCCATTCACCTCTATAAAAAAGTTTTTGAGGTGGCTTTTTAATTTTTTTTAGGGATAGGGGATAGTTATCATTGCTAATTTCAATTTGTTTAATTGGCCACTTTTTCCAAACTCTTCTTTTCATCCACCTATGTTTTTATAATGATTAATTCTACTGACTTGTCCATCTTTTTCTAAGACCATACAAACAGCATCTATTCGTTGTTGTGGATATTTTTTAGCTAAATTAGGTCTTTCTACCAAAAACGATTCAGCTATTCTTCTAACTCGCCATATTTTTCTGGGACTAATCATGTCTTCGGGACTGCCAAAATCTTGGCCAACTTTTAATTTAACTTCAACAAAAACCAAAACATTCTTATCAATCATAATTAAATCAATTTCACCCCTCTTGTTTTGGAAGTTTTTTTCTACCAATTCAAAAGATAATTTTTGCAAAAAAACCAAAGCTATATTTTCTCCTTGTCTACCTTTTTGGTAATTGTACTTTTTCATTTTAGTTATCCAGTCTAATTCTATATTGCAAAGCCTCGGCTACATGACGATCCTTAATATCCAAACTGGCTTCTAAATCAGCAATAGTTCGACTGACTTTTATCAATCTAAAATAAGTTCTAGTCGACAAGGCATATTTGTTAACTGCCTGTTTTAATAACAAGTTTGCTTTTGGGCTTAACATGGCAAATTTTTTAATATGTCTATTTTTCATATCGGCATTACAAAAAACGCCATCTATACCATCAAATCTTTTTTGTTGTATTTTCCTGCCAGCCACCACTCTCTTTTTTATATCAGCACTTTTTTCTCTTTGGCGACTATTTTTATCAGCCATCAATTTATTAACATCAACAGCTGGTACATTCAGATGCAAATCGATTCTGTCCATAATTGGACCTGACAATTTCTTTTGATAACGGTTGATCTGATAAATACTACATTTACATTCGTGTTTAGGATCACCCATAAAACCACAAGGACAGGGGTTGGCGGCCGCTACCAAAATAAAATTAGCTGGAAAGGTGACTGTGCCTGAGGCTCTAGAAATAGTCACTCGACCGTCTTCCAGTGGTTGTCTTAAGGCCTCTAAACTACCTCGGCTAAATTCTGGAAACTCATCTAAAAACAAAACTCCTCTATGGGCCAAAGATACCTCGCCTGGTTTTGGATTAGAACTTCCCCCAATCAAACCGACCATGCTAGTTGTGTGATGAGGTGACCTGAAAGGTCTTTTTCGTACCAAAGAAGCTCCGGCTGGGATATTACCAGTAATTGAAAAAATTTTGGTAACTTCCAAACTTTCCTTTTCACTCAAATCGGGCATAATACCTGGCATGGCTCTAGATAGCATTGTTTTTCCTGAACCAGGGGGACCCATTAGGAAAATGTTGTGTCCACCAGTAGCCACGATTTCCATGGCTCTTTTGGCCTGCTCCTGCCCCACAATTTCACTGAAATCAAATTCTGGTCTGATTTGACCCATTAACTCTTGTCTTTTGACGGTTAATAATTTATCGATTTTTCTATTACCTTTCAAATGAGACACCAAACTTTTTAGACTATCGACTGGATAAACATTGATCCCTTGTATAACACTGGCTTCGTTGGCACATAAGCGAGGTACGAAGATGTTTTTAACCCTCTTTTCTTTAGCCAAAACCGCCAACAAAAAAACACCTTTGGTATGCCTTAAACCGCCATCTAAAGATAGTTCTCCGTAGAAATAAGATTTTTCTGAGGGTAATTCGACTTGGCCACTGGCTTCTAAAATACCCATAGCAATAGGTAGGTCATACCTTGAGCCTTCTTTGGGTAAATCAGCTGGAGCTAAATTGACTGTAATTTTGGCTACTGGAAACTCAAAACCAGAGTTATTGATGGCAGTTCTAACCCTTTCCCTAGCTTCTTCGACAGCCTTACTAGCCATACCTACCATGCCAAAACCAGGGAAACCCTTTTCAGCCACATTAACCTCGACTTCAATATCGATTGCTTTTAGACCATAGTTACTAGCGCTAAATACCTTCGCCAACACACTATAACTTTAACACAGTTAAGAGGCTGAAAAATATTTTTCAGGCAATACACAAGGAATAAGTATCTTTTTCAAAAAATATGATATAATACAAATTATGGCAGAACAAGAAAAAGGACAAACAAAATATGTAATATGTTCCCGACATAACACAGACGGATGTCACCCTAAAGGAGACATTGTTACATTGATCCCAAAAAAAGATGATAATTATTGGAGGTGTGAACACGCAGGACGGTGCCCTGTCTCTGCTTGTAATAGCTACAGAGTATCAATAACAGATGGAAGTGAAGAGGAAATACCACAGGTTTGTTTTACCCAATCTTAGTCCATTCTTTCATTTTCTCCAGTGCTTCTTGAGCCTGAGGATTTTCTTCAAAATACTTTCTTGCTGGTTCTAACTTAGCAATCAACCAGTCACTCAAAGCCGTTTTCAAATCCATCGGATGTAATTTTTCTTGCTGGTAATCACTTATCAAGTCCTCCACTCGATTGTAATCGACATTTCCACCAAACCTTTCCGGTCTCTTAACCCTAAAGGCTTGATCCATTTTAGTTTCTCCCCAAAAAATTAAAGTTTCTACCCAATTTATCAAAGGATTAAAGTCAATTTCTTTAGGTGGACCATAAGCCTTTTGGACCTTTTGTCTAACTTCATCAGGACTATCATGAACAAAAACAGCACTGTTCGGTTTCGATTTACTCATTTTTAATTCTTCATTGTTACTAGCTTGTTTAGATGGACCAGTCAAACCAGCTATTAAGTTGTGATGGATTGCTACCGGAGCAATTACTTCTCCTTTTTTATTTTTCAAAGGTTTAATAGTTATTTTTTTAGCCACTTGCCTAGCTACCACATGAGCTTTTCTTTGATCTATACCCGCATGAGCCAAATTAATTCCCATGGTAAAGATATCCGCAATTTGGAGTGGGGGGTAAAACAAGGTAGCCATATCTACATCTTGCCCCTGTTTCTTGCCCATAATTGAAATTGATCTCAGATTTCTCGACAAGGTCACATGTTTACCGACCTTCATAAAAGTTTCCCAGTGAACAATATTATTAGTGTAAAGTTGTCGCCCACCAATAAATTCAACCTGACTCTCATCGACCCCAAAACATTTTAGAGAAGCAATCAATGCTTGTTTAAAATAGTTGTCAGTTGCCCAACGAATTCTTTCCCAATCTCCACCCAACTTATTATTTAAGTAAGAGTGGAAATCAGCCAAAAATATTCGACATTTAACCCCAGCTTTTAAAAAATCAGCAATTTTTCCCATCGAAATTAGACCAGTTCCTAAATGGACCAAACCAGAAATTTCAAAACCAATGTAATGATTGATTTCTTCTTCGTCTTCCAATAGTTTTAGCAATTCATCCTCAACTAAAACTTCTTGGGTATTTCTGGTGATTAGTTTTAATTTTTGTTTAGCATCCATGCTCTTATATTAACACAACTAACAATTTTTACTTTTATACAC
>QMND01000059.1 GCA_003647605.1 Candidatus Shapirobacteria bacterium
CCCTACCATTTCTTTACTAGCAGTTGGCGACATTATGTTGTCCCGAACCGTGGCTACTAAAATTAAACAAAATGGTCCCGACTATCCCTTTGTTGAATTCAAATCCATTCTTAACTCTGTCGACCTTGTCTTTGCCAATTTAGAAACCCCATTAACTCCAGGCCGATTAATTCGACCTCAAGAAATGCTTTTTCGGTCTGATCCGACCTTAGTCAAAACTCTCCAGAAATACAATTTCTCTGTTTTATCTCTAGCCAATAACCACACTCCTAATTTTGGTACCTTAGGTCTTAACAACACTTTTAAATATTTGGATCAAGCCAAGATTGTCTATGTTGGAGCTGGCCATAATCTTACAGAGGCCAATCAACCAAAATATGTCAGTCGGCAGGGGATTAAACTAGCTTTTTTGGCCTACAATGATGCCGATGTCGTCCCCAATTCCTATTTTGCTTCTTCCAATCATTCGGGTACCAACCCTATGAATCTAGATAATTTGAAACTTGCTATTCGCCAAGCTAAACAACAAGCTGATTTGGTTATTGTCTCTATGCATTCTGGTTATGAATATCAGCCTCACCCCAATCAACATCAAATAAATTTTGCCCAAACAGCCATTGATAATGGAGCTGAGCTAGTTATTGGTCACCACCCTCATGTAGTTCAAGATATAAAAAAATACAAAGGCAAATACATATTTTACAGTCTAGGTAACTTTATTTTTGACCAGATGTGGTCTCTTAAAACCAGACAAGGACTAGCTGTTAAAATTATCCTTAATAAAAATGGTTTAGTAAAGTTTAAAAAAATTCCTTTTCTAATTAACGATTATTGCCAACCTAAACCAGTTAATCAAAAATTAACCCCAGCCACACAAACACCATTATTACAATGACCGCTAGCGTCTCCAGCTTTAGTTAAATCACAAACTGTCCCATTTGGCTTAATTACTTTTTTACAAACAGACTTGACACATATATATGTTGATATACAATTTCTTTCGCCATCACTTAATGTCTTTGTTTTTGGCCAACAGTCGTTGTTTGTTTTACAACCTTCAAAAGGTATTGCTGGAGGAGTATTTGTTGGGTTGCCAACTGGCTATAGCGTGCAAATACCGTCTTCACATTCAGCATCTCCATTGCTCGACTTACACGGTGTACCGTCATCTCTTTTTCGGTAAATACAAACTCCTTTTTCACACTTAGGCCTGTGATGACATTGTCCCCTGTCATAAGATAGGGGAGGACAATCGTCCTTACTTTCACATTCTGACATAGGAGGAGATTGACTTGGTTCTACTGCAATTTCAATACATTTACCGTTTTTACACACTCCATTCATTCCATCCTCTGGTTGAGAATTAACAGAACAAGCAGTTCCGTTCGGTTTAATTATCTTTTTACAAACAGATTCAACACACATATAGCCACTTGAACAACCACCATAAACTCCGCCAGGCCCAATAGGACAATCTGCTTGCGTTTGACAAGATTTCAAACCTACTGGTGTTGGAGAAATATTTTTGTAATTAATAAAATTCATTTTCCAAATAGCAAAATCGGATATATCTATTTTTCCGTTACAATTAATATCTCCTTTAGTTATTAAAGGACAATCTTCTCCTAAAACTTCAAATTGGCCAATCTTAACCTTGTAAGTAGTTCCCAATAAAAACATACTCATCGCCACCAACCCCAACAAAACTATTCTTTTCATACACCTTAATTTAAAACTGTTTTTTAATTTTATTCAACTACCAATATTTTTTACATACTCCATCTCAACCTTCTGGCCACAATTAAAATTAAATCACAATCATTTAAAATTCCAAGATGTGATGTTAAAATGAAACCAATTGTGAACAAGAAAAAAGCGAGTTTAAACTACAATCGTCAATTTTGTTTTGACAAATGGAATCAAGAAATAAAAAACAAGGCCTATAAATTTGCCGAATCTTATAAAAAATTTGTTAGCCAAAATAAGACAGAGAGGGAAGTAGTGGAAACATTAACTGACCAACTGCTGAGTCGAGGATTTAAACAAATTAATTTTACCCAGAAAGTGAGTAAAAAATGGCAAAAATTATTTTTAGTCAATCGCCACAAGGCCTTAATTATGGCTATTCAAGGTAAACAGTCGACATCGACTGGAGTTAATATAATTGTGTCGCATTTAGACTCGCCTCGATTAGATTTAAAATTAACGCCTGTGTACCAAAAGGAACATTTGGCCTATTTTAAAACTCATTATTATGGTGGAATTAAAACTTATCAGTGGACGGCTATACCTTTGGAAATTAGGGGTATGGTAGTTACTGATATGGGTAAACAAGTCCCAGTTTCAATTGGAGCTAAACAAAACGACCCAATTTTTATGGTTAGTGACCTACTACCACATTTGGCCGAAAAACAAATGGAGTTAAAGTTAAAAGAGGCTATTAAAGGCGAGGATTTAAATTTGCTAGTAGGCTCTATTTCTTCGGTTAAGAAATCTGATAATCGAGTTAAAGACAAAGTCTTGGAATTGCTTAATAAAAAATATGGAATTAAAGAGGAAGATTTAATTAGTGCTGATTTGGAAATTGTTCCTAATGGTTTGGCTAGAGATGTTGGTTTCGACGCTTCTATGATTAGTGCTTATGGTCAAGACGATCGAGTTTGTGCTTACACTTCTTTTCAATCAGCTATGGATATTGGTCAACCCGAAAAGACAACCATATTGATTTTTGTTGACAGAGAAGAAATTGGTTCTTATGGCAATACAGGGGCCTTATCATCTTTCTCTAAAGATTTTATTGCCTCTTTGTTGGCTGGTGAAAATCTCGAGTTTAATGAAAACACATTAAGAGATTGTTTGGCTAGTTCTTCAGCTATCTCTGCTGATGTAACCACCGCTATTGATCCAAATTTCGCAACTGTTTCTGATTCAGTCACAGCTGTTCGAATGGGGGCTGGGGTGGTAATTGAAAAATATACTGGCGGTCGAGGTAAGGGTGGAAGTAACGAAGCTTCGGCTGAATATATGGCCAAAATGCGACAAATTTTGAATAGTAATTCTCAGATTGTTTGGCAACCTGCTTCTGGAATTGGTAAGGTTGATTTTAGAGGTGGTGGTACAGTTGCTTTGTTTTTCTCTCAACATAATATCGATGTGGTTGATATGGGGGTGGCTTTGTTTAACATGCATGCTCCTTTTGAAATATCTCACAAAGGTGACATCTACTCCGCCTATCTAGCCTTCAAACAATTTTTAGGATAAAATTCCTAGTTTTCTAATAAGCGATTGTAGATATATTTCAATGTCTTTTTTCTTTTAATTAGAAAATAGCCTAAAACTATTTCTATGGTCAACATTAGCCATTCTGCCCATAATCCATATTTCAAATGAAACAAAGACAATATCCAATTAGAATACCTAATCCAACTTTCATGCCAAAAATTTGCAATCCAATTACTGACACCCGCAATTTGCAAACTATCTCGTAACAAATGAAAACTTAACATAGCTAAGAATAAACTAGTCATGGCTATTCTTCTTTTTATCTTCTTAATTAAAAGCATAATTTAAATATTATCAAAGTAAATTAACTAAGTCAGCAGACATAGTTTAAATCTATTTCTTTAATTTTAAACTATCAAAATTAGTCTAGCCACTTCTAAGTAACTGGCATAGGATAAGCAACCTAAGCCAACCACCACCATTTCCGTCCAATGTTTGGACATTAACTTTCTCATTACTTATTTTTAACCAAACAAAACCCGAAAGTCAAGATGTTAGTTTTACTCTATCTTCAACAATCTGACATATCTATTGCCACTTTTCCAGACCACTACATTTTGATATATATCAGGCAGAATATCCTCAACATCGTTATTAGACAATCTCTTTTCCTGACCATTTTTTAAATTGTAGTAATAAATCTCAGCCTGACCATATCTTTTGTCACTCCAAACTACCCTGTCCTCGTAAATAGCCACAAAATTTTTCTCACTTTTTTCACCAGTAATCGTCTTGGTCAGTTTAGAGTCCAAATTATAAACATATATCTGATCATTGGCAATGTAAACCACATTTTTATCCCAAATGTCCACATATCTGATGTTTATATCACCACCGTTATTAATCATGTCATATTTGTGATCAGCCAAGCTATAGGTATACATTTTTTGGGAAGATGATTTACCGTCATCACTAGTCTCGTTTACTGTAAAAACCACATTGCCTCTATACAAAGCATAATTAGCAAAAAATTTCTTGGTTCCTCCATTAAAAACCTTAACTTCTTCTCCACTAGGAATCCAGTAAAGATAGAGATCAAAACCCTTATTACTTTCTTCTTTCCAAGCAATTGATCGACCAGAAATTAAGGGTGAAATTTGACTGTAATAACGCAAGGAGATATGTCCTTGTTGGTTGTTGGCAAAATTATAGTAATAAATATCCGAACCTTCAATTTCTTGTCTAGTCCTATCATCCCAAACTATACCTGACTGACCTATGTCGGGGCTACTGATGTCGGCATTATAGGGAATCTCCTCAGTCTTGCCACTAATTACATCATAAACAAAAGCCTTTTTGTTGGTGTCGTCATTATTAAAAATAAATTGGCTAAATATGACTTTATTTCCATAAATATGGGGACCACTCACAGCTCCAGGCATCTCTTCTTTGGCAGAAATGATTATGCTACCGTCTTGATTTTCTTCTTCTGTTGGCGAACCCAGCGGTAAAACTGGCCGGAAAGCTTTAGTATCAAAATCCAATCCAGCTATTTTGGAAAAATCAGTTTTGATTTCAAAATTGCGGAATGGTTTAGGAATCGGTTTAAAAACTAAATTTTCTCGGCAAACATCATCATCCCCACAATATTGTCCAGCAGGACAACCGCAGTCTTGGCAACAATTCCCTCTTTCATTTTCACTACAGACTCCATCTCCACAAACTTTTTCGTCTTTAGTCTCAGGCTTATCTTCGCTTAAATTTCTATAATCATTAATCAATTCTTTAGTTTTAGAAACTATTTGGGGATAATAACCACTTTTCTTTATCCATGGCCAGCTAAAAACCATCAACAAAATAACTA
>QMND01000060.1 GCA_003647605.1 Candidatus Shapirobacteria bacterium
ACTTATAATCATACTCAAGTTTTAAATAGACTAGTTACAGAACAAGACAAAGGGGTTTATGGTTTGTTTAGAAAAGAAAGATTGTTGGACATAACCAAAAATTTTATTCTTTACGACGGTGGCATAAAAAAAGTAATGAGGTATCAACAATACTCGGCTATTAAGAAAATTCAAAAAAGAATAGGCCACCTGATTCCAACTAAGCATGGAGAAAAACGAGAGGGAGGCATACTCTGGCAAACACAAGGATCAGGAAAGTCCCTAACTATGGTTATGTTTGTAAAAGCATTAATCGAAGACCCCAATATTTCTAATCCAAGAGTACTTATTGTTACAGACAGAAGAGATTTAGACAGGCAGATCAGAGACACATTTATGGATGCCGGACTTAAGAAAGAGGTGGTGCAGGCTAAAAGTGGCAATCATTTGATAGAGCTCATAAAAAATAAAGATTTAAGAGTCATAACTACATTAGTACATAAATTCCAATCAGCCAGCAAAAAACATTCTGGTTTTGTAGATAATGATAAAAATATATTCGTGCTTATAGACGAAGCTCACCGCACCCAAGGGGGCGAAGCTAATCTAGAGATGAATCGGATTATTCCAAACGCCTGTTATATTGCATTCACGGGTACACCGCTACTTAAAGATCAAAAATCTCAAAACAAATTTGGTAGATTTATTGACAAATATACCATCGATGATGCTCTGGCAGATGGAATAATTTTACCGCTTATCTATGAAGGCCGATATATTGACTTGAGACAAGACAAGAAAGAAATTGATAAACAATTTAATCGAATTACCGAAGGAATGGTGGTGCGCGATAAGGCAAAGTTGCAATATTATGTTAAGACACAATCTATTAAAGATAATCCCAGTAGAATCAAGGAAATTGCATACGACATTGAAAGACACTATCTAAAACAATTTGCGGGGACAGGGCTTAAAGCCCAAATTGTAGCACCGTCAAAATATTCTGCTGTCTTGTTTCAGAAGTATTTCAAAAGTTCTGGGAAACTAAACACTACCTTAGTTATTTCTGACGAAAACGGTATTATTGCCAAAGAAGACGACAGAAAAAAAGAGGTGGAAGAATACTTAAAAGATATAAAAGAAGATTATCAAAGTTTACTTTCGTATGAAAAAGATGTGGTTAAAAGTTTCAAATACAACGAAGCTGGGGTAGAGATTTTAATTGTGGTCGATAAGTTGTTGACGGGCTTTGATGCACCTAGAAACACAGTTCTTTATTTAGCAAAAGAGTTGAAAGATCATAATTTATTACAAGCGATTGCTAGAGTTAACAGACTTTACGATAATGATAAATTGCCCAAAACAGCCGGATACATTATTGACTATTCTGAAAATGCCCTAAACATCAAAACAGCCATGGAGTTGTTTGGTAATTATGATAAAGAGGATGTTCGAGGTGCCTTAATCGATGTGCATGAAAAAATAGAAGAGCTAGAATCAGCCTATAGTAATTTGCATGACCATTTTAAGGGAGTTGGTAATAATAATGATGATGAAGCTTACTTGCAATACTTAAAGGACGAACCAACTCGAAAACAATTTTATAAACACCTAAACAGTTTTCTCAAAGTATTTACTGAATGCAATACCCTGCAGGAGTTTGTTAGTGAATTTGAACACCTAGATGTTTACCGGAAAGAGTTAAAGAAATTTATGAATTTACGCAGATCTGCTGATGTTCGATTTGCCGATAAAGACGACCTGACTAAATACAAAATAGCTTTGATAAAGATAATGGACGAAAACATTAAAGCTGAAGAGGCGGAATTGCTCACTAAGCAGGTATCCATCAGTAATCAGGAAGCATTTGAAGAAATTGTGGAGAATTTGGGATCGGCTAAATCGAAAGCTGAAGCGATTACTTCTCAAGTAAAAAAAGTAATTTCGGAAAAGATGTCTCAAGACCCAGAGTTTTATGAACGATTTTCTCTAAGAATTAAAAAACTTTTGGACGATATGCGTGCCAAAAAACTAGCCGATATTGAAGCACTTAAACAAGCAAAATTGATCCAAGATGAAGTGCTCAATAAAAAAGATGACTCTTTACCTCAACAAATTAAAAACCACAAAGGAAGTGATATTTTTTACAGGAACCTACAAAGCTATCTCAACAACCGCGGTGTCAATGATGCTGATTTGGTTAAAATTATTCTTGAGCTATATAGCTTATTAAAAACGGAATTTGTGGTTGATTGGCACATTAACACTGAAAAACAGAGAGTCATAAAAAACAAAATAGACAACTTTTTGTATGATGATGTAAAAATAAAAGGCGGTATAGATCTATCGGCTAAAGACATAGAAACAATAGTAGACAAAGTCTTAGAACTGGCTTTAGCTAACCATGAATTACTCAACGATGCAAAATAAAATCTTTAAATACGGTAGATATAAATACAACTATCTTTTGAAAACAGAAGACCGTAAAACTTTTAGTTTAGTGGTGACACCAGAGATGAAAATTATACTGAAGACACCAGTAAAAGCACCAGCTGAAAAAATTGAAAGTTTTTTAAAACGAAAATGGATGTGGTTGGAAAAACAGTTACAGTATTTCAAAAAATACCAAAGTGTAAAATATAAAAAAGAATATATATCGGGTGAAAGCTTTTTTTACCTAGGCCGACAATACAAGTTGGTAGTAAAAGCTGGGAAACAAGCCCAAGTAAAATTATTCAAAGGCATTATTCAACTAACAAGTACAAAATCAGTTAACAATAAAGCAAATAACAAAAAACTTTTGAATGACTGGTACCAGTCAAGGATAGAAAAGAAATTTAAGGAAAGGTACGAAATTGTATTGAAAAAGTTTAACTATAAATTTAGACCACAACTAGTAGTGAGGAAAATGTCAAAAAGATGGGGAAGTTATTTGACAGGCAAAAAGATTATTCTAAATCCAGAACTAATAAAGGCGTCAACTAAGGCAATTGACTATGTGATTAGCCATGAATTGTGCCACATGCGAATAAAACGACATGGTAAAAGTTTCTATAAATTACTGGATAGTAAATATCCAAACTGGCGAACGGTGAAAGAGAGGTTGGAGTTACGGTTGGGTGGAATTTGATTAGTTGGAATGATTAAGCTAAATAGAAAGCCCGAGTAACACTCCGACGGGATTGCCACGAATTTTTTTTATAAAAATTCTCGCAATGACAGGCTTATTTTTGCTGTGTGTTAAGTTGTGTTGATAGAAAAAACTAGAGAAATGATGTTTAGTCGTCTCCAACCAAAACAGTGTAGAATTGGGTAGGTGAAAAAGAAAAAAGTAATTTTAATTATTCGAGATGGGTGGGGATATAGTTTGGAAAAGTATGGGAATGCGGTCATGGAAGCCAAGACTCCCAACAATGACGATTATATCGCCAATTATCCAACCACTATTTTGAAATGTAGCGGTAAATGGGTGGGCAATCCGGCTGGAGTCATGGGAGGCAGTGAAGTGGGACATTTGACTTTGGGAGCTGGTCGGGTGGTCTGGCAAGGACAAGAAATAATTAATCGGGCTATAG
Organism: Candidatus Shapirobacteria bacterium; assembly: GCA_003647605.1. Classification (GTDB taxonomy): domain Bacteria; phylum Patescibacteriota; class Microgenomatia; order UBA12405; family UBA12405; genus B61-G2. The sequence goes on from QMND01000060.1 coordinate 3,555, forward strand.
CCGATGGTAGCTTTTTTGAAAACAAGGCGTTGTTGTCGGCTGTAGACAACTGTAGAAAAAACAATTCGGCTCTACACCTGATGGGACTATTTTCTGATGCCGGAGTTCACTCAGATTTAGACCATTTAATAGCCCTGATGGAATTGGCTAAAAAAGAGGGATTGGATAAGGTTTTTATTCATTTATTTTTGGACGGCAGAGATGTGGAAGAAAAATCGGCTTTGACTATTTTAGACAGGTTCGAAAAAGACATGACCAGGATTGGGGTGGGAAAAATTGCCAGTTTGATTGGCCGTTATTATGCTATGGACAGAGACCTAAATTGGGAGAGGACTGAAATGGCTTTTGATTTGTTGGTTCATCGACAGGGTTATGGGGCCGAAAATGCCAGACAAGCGATTGAAATGGCCTATGATAGAAAAGTAAAAAGCGACTACTATGTTCAAGCCACGGCTATAGCTGGAGGGGAAGCGATCAAGGCGGAAGATAGTCTGATTTTTTTTAATTTTAGAAGTGACAGGGCCAGACAACTGGTGGCCATATTAAAGGATTTACCACTGTGCCCCAACAAATATCATGAGTATTTGTCTCCCCTGCTGGTGTGTATGACTAGTTATGATAATAATTGGGATTTGCCGGTGGCTTTTGAGATAGAGAAAATTAAAAATGGTCTGAGCGAATGGTTGTCGAAGCAAGGAAAAAGGCAGTTGCGAGTGGCGGAGACGGAAAAATATGCTCATGTAACTTTCTTTTTCAATGGCCAAATTGAGGAAAAATTTGAGAGCGAAGACAGGATTATGGTTAATAGTCCTGAAGTGGAGTCTTATGATTTACAACCAGAAATGTCGGCTAAAGAGGTGGCCGATAAGGTGTTAGAGAATATTGGCAATTATGATTTTATTTTGGTTAATTTTGCTAATGCTGATTTGGTAGGACATAGCGGGGTTTTTGAAGCGGTGGTTAAGGCCTGTGAAACAGTCGACGAACAGGTGGGTAGAATTGTAGATAAAGCCATTAAAAATAATTATTATGTAGTAGTCGGGGCTGATCATGGCAATGCGGAGCATATGTTAAAAGAAAACGGGGTAGTGGATACTTCACATGGTTTCAATCCGGTTAGTTTTTCGGTGGTGGGAGATAAAAAAGATTTGGAAGAATTGGAATTAAAAAGCGGAGGTTTGGCCAATGTGGCTGGATTGGTGTTGGAGTTAATGGGAGTGGAAAAGCCGGAAGAAATGATAAAATGATGGAACAAGGATTGGCTAAGAGCTTGGGGTTATAAAAAAGATTGAATTAGGTTAAAATAGGAAGCATTTTGAGTAAATTAACAGTTTGGAGGGATCGGATAGTGGTTTATTCCGCACGCTTGGAAAGCGTGTGCCTTCGGGCATCGTGGGTTCGAATCCCACTCCCTCCGCCAAATTTAGGGTTTTTGTAAAACTTATCTTGATTTCAATGTTCGTTGTTCCCTATTTTAAGAAACTGAAGTCTTCCATTCCTAACCAATATTTTTCATACTTTTCTCC
>QMND01000061.1 GCA_003647605.1 Candidatus Shapirobacteria bacterium
AATATGGTTCCTTTCAGAGGGTATTTAGGATAAGGGACCCAAGAATAGAGATATTTAAGAGGCAATTTTTGATTGTAAAAATCGATAAGAAAAATACGACCAGCCGAGAAAAAAGCAATGGCGTTAACTAAAAAATTAAAAATATAGAATATGACGGTTAAATTACCTTCTTTTACTTTTTTAGTAAAAAGAAAATACTGTTCTGACTCTTGGCTTTGTTCTAGTTTTTCCTCAAAATCTTGCAAAGAGGTGGAAAATTTAAGACTAATGAAACGAAGGGGTAAAAAAAATAAGTTTTGAAGGATACCGATAGATAAAACAGAGACCCACACCTGACCAGTTAAAAAATAAAGGGTAAAAAAAATACTGGCATAAAGTTTGTAACTACCTCCGGCTAAAAACCAAATAATTAAAACGATAATAATGAAAATAAGAATGGTAGTAGCCCTAGGTAACCATTTAACTGAATTGTCTATAGCAGAGATTTGTTTTAGAGATTGATATGTTTTCATTATATGTATAGTGATTATAACTGATTTTCAATATATACTCTTAATATGGAAAATAAAGAAAAATTAAACCAAACAGAAAAAGTAAACAAAAAAAAGTTACTGGAATCAAGACAAAATAGAGTAGAAATGCAAGAGGTGTCTAGGGATTTACCCTTACCTAGAGAAGTAAAAAGTTGGATGGAAAAAATAGAAGATGATCCACAAAAACAGAAAAGTTTTAACGACGATGATTTGAAACAAGCCAGTCAATCAGACGACGATGATGATAATACAGATGTTGATAAAATAAAAGAATTACCTATTAGTAGGCTAAAATTTAGTGGTGGATTTAAGAAAAAAATTAGTCAGGCTGGTAGGTGGTTGTCTACCTTTGTTTTTAGGATTATTAAAAAGAACAGAGGAGAGGTAAAATTTAAGGAGGATGGAAAAATAGAATGAACATGGAAAATCTGACTACCCAACTAAGCCAAGGACTAATTTTGTTATTAGTTTTATTTTTAGTGTTAGGATTATTGTCTTTTGCTTTTTATGCTTTTTTGTTGTGGTATAGATGGAAAGATAGAGAAAAAAGGTCTTTGGATTTAGTAACTCTATTAATTGTAGTAGCTGAAGATAATGAAATTAAAATAGATGCAATGGAACAAGTTGTTTCTTCTTTTGCTAATTTGTACAAAAAAGCTAAGCTCAAATTTTTACAAACATGGATAGCCCAACCGAGTTTGTCGCTGGAAATAGTAGGAACGCATAAAGATATTCGTTTTTACCTTTCTGTACCTAAAAAATACCAAGATATGATTGAAAAACAACTATATAGTGTATACCCTGGAGCAGATATAACTGAGGTAGATGAGCCTAATATATTTATAGAAAAAGGAAGAGTTGAGTATGCGGCTATGGGTTTAAAAAAAGGTAACTTGTATCCGATGAAAACATATAAAGAAATAGCCATAGATCCATTATCTTCAATCACATCGGTTATGTCTAAGTTAGATGAAAATGAGTCTTTAGTGGTGCAGTTGGTTTTATCCCCTACTAATGGTAGTTGGGCCAAAGAAGGCAGGTCTTTTATTTCTAATACAAAAAAATCTGAAGCGAATCCAGAGAAAGCTTCTTATAAGGTGGATGCCAGACAATTGGAAGCCATTGAGATGAAATCAGGTAAGGCGGGTTTTGAAACAATTGTCAGAGTAGTGTCGGTAGCTAAAGACGAAATGTCGGCTAAAAGAAATTTAAATAATCTCAAGTCTTGTTTTAGCCAATTTGAATCTCCGTGGAATAAGTTATCTAGTCGAAAGATTAGGTTGAAAAGTTTTTTTATGACAGATTTTATTTACAAATACCCAATGATTTTTTGGTTTAAAGGTAGAACTATTTTATCATCCGATGAAATTGCTTCAATCTTTCATTTACCCAACAAAACGATAGAAACACCCAATATTTTTTGGCAAAAAGCTAAAAAAGCGGTGGCACCAGCCGAAACACCTCAAGAAGGTCTTTATATAGGAGATAACAACTACCGAGGGGTATCAAAAAAGTTTTGCATGGGTGATTCGGACAGACAAAGACACTTTTATATTATTGGACAGACAGGGGTAGGAAAATCTTGGTTATTGGCTGATATGGCCTTGCAAGATATTAAGGCTGGTAAGGGAGTTTGCTTTATAGATCCACACGATACATTTGAAAGTATTCTAGAGAGAATCCCGCCAGAAAGGGCTGAGGATGTAATTTATTTTGATCCATCAATGGTTGACAGACCGATGGGTTTCAATGTAATGGAGTGCGAAACTGACGACCAAAAGGATTTTGTGACATCTTCAGTAATTAATTTGATGTATAAACTTTACGATCCTTATAAAACAGGTATAGTAGGACCTAGGTTCGAACACAGTATTAGAAATATTATGTTAACGGTTATGAGCCAGCCTGGAGCCACCTTTATTGAGATAGTCCGTTGTTTGACTGATCCTGCTTATGTTCAATCTTTGCTACCTAGTGTTAAAGACCCAATGGTTAAAAGGTATTGGACAGACCAAATAGCCCACACTAATGATTTCCATAAATCCGAAATATTGGATTATATTGTATCTAAGTTTGGGCGTTTCATTACCAACACAATGATGAGAAACATTATTGGCCAATCCAAATCTTCATTTGATTTTAGACAAGCTATGGATGAAGGGAAAATTTTAATTATCAATTTAGCCAAGGGAACTATTGGAGAAGAAAACTCCTCATTTTTAGGCTTAATCTTAATTCCTAAGATATTGATTGCAGCTATGAGCCGACAGAATGTACCAGAGGAACAGAGAAGGGACTTCTATCTATATGTGGACGAATTCCAAAACTTTGCCACCCAAGATTTCGCCGTAATCATGAGCGAGGCTAGGAAGTACCACTTGAATTTAATTGTGGCTAACCAGTTTATTTCTCAAATGGATGAGGAGGTTAAAAACGCTGTTTTTGGAAATGTAGGAACTATTACTAGTTTCAGAACAGGTATTGCAGATGCTGGTTTTTTGGTTAGACAGTACCAACCAACTTTTAGTGAACACGACTTAATGAACTTACCAGTAGGACAAGTCTACATGAAGACAATGATTAAAGGTGTACCAAAACCACCTTTTTCTTTGAAAGTGGCAGCCACAGAAAGACAAAAGCCAGGAGATCCAAAAATGGCAGAGATGATTAAAAGATTGTCTTCGTTAAAATATGGGAAAGCTCGAGCAATAGTAGAAGCGGATATAGCCAAAAGAGCTAAGTTTTAGAGTTCTTTGAGTTTTATCCCCCGACTTTGTTTCTGAGTATCGATTAGTTCAAGATATTTTTCAGTGGTGGAAATTCTTTTGTGACCAACAATTTTAGAAACTATATCTAAAGGAACTCCACCTTTAAGCTGAAAAGCAATAAAAGTGTTTCTAAGGTCGTTAACCTTAACATTTTTAATATCAGCCTTTCGAAAATAGCGATTTAATAAACTCCTAATATTTCTAGCCAATAAGATACGGCCTGTTTTGGTAACAAACACATTTTTAGTCTTACTTTGAAAACGAGCATTATTGATGTAATTTTTGAGAGCATTTTTAACAGAGTTGTTAAGAGGAACAAAGCGTTGCGGATGACTTTCATAAGCCTCTATATTGATCTGTTTATCATCAACATCGTTAAGTTTAAGGCTTTCTATTTCTTTAATTCTTAAACCACATTGAAGCATTAACTCAACAATAGCAGTGCTACGGAGATCGTTGCGACAAGCATCTCTCAAAGCTCTATATTCTATAGGTTTGAGTATTTTAGGTAGAGAATTTTCATATTTTGGATGTTGAATATTGATTGATGGATTTTCCTCAATCAAACCCTCGTTTTTAAGGAAAATAAAGAAATTCTTGATTGAATTTATTTTTCTAGAAATAGACTTGGCAGTATAGCTTTTTGAGGTCAAGTCTTCTTTAAATTTTTCGATGTGTTCTGTTTTAATTTGAGTCACATCGGTGGCTAATTTGCTTTCTTCTAGAAAAGAACAAAGCTGATTAATATCGCCTTTGTAAGCTACAATAGTATTAATGGATTTACCTACTTTAGATAAAGATTTACTAAAAAGTTCTGTGGCTTTTGAAAAATTTGTATTCATATTGTTTAGTCTTATAGTAACATAGACAAGGACAAGCTACAAGATGTTAAAAAAAATTAAGAAAATTATCCTATATTCAGCTCTATTTTTTATTATCCTGTCTTCATGGAGGAACAGTATAAAACAGATGGTTATATTAACAGAAGCCAAAAAAGAAAACAGTGTTTTAAAAAAAGAACTAGATAAAACAAAAAAGGAAAATAAAATACTAGAAAAAAAGATAAAATATGCTAGTAGTTCTGCTTTCATAAAAGCCGAAGTCAGGGATAAATTCGGTTTAGGAAACAAAGACGACTATTGGTTAATTTTACCAGATATAGATTGTAGTGAACTTCAACCTAAAGTCTATATAGACAAAAAGACAACTAATTGGCAAAAGTGGTGGAGATTGTTTAAGTGTGGTAAAATTGACTGTTAACAGCTATCAGTTAAAGTTGTTTCGTGCGGGGTAGTGTACGGATGCACGTGAGGCTCATAATCTCACAGACCAGGTTCAACTCCTGGCCCCGCAACAGATTTTTAAGACCAGAGACCTTTTAAACCACCATCAAGGTGGCTTTTTGTTTTTGAGGAGGGAGTAAAGATGGGGTCGATTTGGACTATATGTTTTGATAACGTGATCATGGTATCAAACCGTATAGTCCTAGAGGAAATATTATGAGAAAGGATAATGTTTTAGCTATCAGCAAACCTAAGGGTTTAACCTCTCACGATGTGGTTGAGGTGGTAAGGGAGAAACTGGGAGTTAAAAAGGTTGGTCATGCGGGCACCTTGGACC
>QMND01000062.1 GCA_003647605.1 Candidatus Shapirobacteria bacterium
CCCTCCTCCTAACCCACAAACCCCAAATAATTATCAGAATTTATTTCCTCGTACGAAGCATTGTTACTTGTGTTCTCTACTCCACCTACCTTATTTTTGCAAATTCATGGAGTCTGACTCCACCAACCATCAACTCCTCACAAATAATCCCCCTCCTGCTATAATACCTCTATGTCCAAAATCATCAAATTTCTTAATGAAGTCAAAACTGAATTCAAAAATATTACTTGGCCTAAAAAAGAAACTTTAATTCAGCTGTCAATTGTGGTAATATCAATCTCGATTATAGTTTCCATAATCTTAGCAGGCTCTGATTACCTATTTACTCAATCATTCGCCTTACTAAGTCAACCAACAACATCAAAAAATAATACAAATTTACCGCTAATTAGCCCAACTTTGGCACCCACCCCAACTGTTTCCTCAATTAGCCCCTCACCAACAATCAAAAAATGAATAAACTTATCAAAAAAGCTAAGAAAAAAAAGCTAAAATCCAAAAAATCAGAACAACAGTTTATTTTCCAACTATCATCAGCCCTTCCATCCATTGACGCTCAATGGTATGCCGTCAACACCTATTCAGGTCACGAATACAAAGCTATTGAAGCCCTCAAAACCAGAATCAGAACCATGAATTTAGAAGATCAAATCTTCCAAGCTATTGTTCCTATTCAAAGCAAAATGGTTATTCGTCGTGGTCAAAAAGTCAAAATTAAAGAAAAGACACTTCCCGGTTACATCCTAATCCAAATGGTCATGAACGATAACTCTTGGACCACCGTTAAAACCACTCCTGGTATCACCAATTTCATCGCCATCGACAACAAACCATCGACCATTCCTCAAAAAGAAATCGACCAAATTGTCAAAACCGTCGAAGAAGACAAACCTAAATATCAAACTCCTTTTACTGTTGGCGAAGTTGTCAAAATCACCAACGGGCCTTTTACTGATTTTATCGGCACCATTGAAAGTGTTGATACTAAAAAAGGTAAAATTAAAGTTTTGGTTTCATTTTTTGAAAGAGAAACCCCAGTCGAACTCGACTTTTTACAAGTTAGCAAAGAATTATAAAACATGCCTAAGAAAATTTCCGCTGTTGTTAGATTAACCATTCCAGCCGGCACCGCCACTCCAGCTCCTCCTGTTGGAACTGCCTTAGGTCCTCACGGCATTAAAATGCAAGAATTCTGTTCCGAATTCAACGCCAAAACCAAAGACAAAAAAGGTTCACTTATTCCTGCTGTTATCACCATTTATGAAGACCGATCCTTCGACTTCATTGTCAAAGAGCCACCCGTCTCTGACATGATCAAGAAAAAATTAGGCTTACAAAAAGGTTCTCAAAAGCCTCCTGTTGAAAAAGTTGGCACTTTAACTCAATCGCAACTAGAAGAAATAGCTAAAGCCAAAATGCCTGATTTCAATACTACTGATATTAATATGGCCAAAAAAATTGTGGCTGGTACCGCCAAATCAATGGGAGTTACTATTGCCACCAAATAATTAAAACTTCAACAATAATATGACCGATAAAAAAACCACTACCGTTAAAAAAGCTAAACATTCTAAAAAATATCTTCAAGCCAAGAAAAAAATTAAGCAAGACAAACTCTATGCTTTAGAAGAAGCTGTCAAATTAGCTCAACAAAGCTCTACTTCTTCTTTCGATGGCAAAATTGAAGCTCATATTCTAACTGCTCATCAACCAGGTAAAATAGCTGAAATCACTTTCCCTCATCTCAAAACTGCCGACAAAAAAATCGTCATTGCCGATAGTTCAATCATTAAACAAATTAAAGATAATAAAATCGATTTTGACATCTTGGTTGCTAGTCCAGCCGTTATGCCCAAACTCCTACCTTTAGCCAAAGTCTTAGGCCCTAAAGGTTTGATGCCCAATCCTAAAAATGGCACTCTCAGCGATAAGCCAGAGGAAGCTGTCAAAAAACTAGCTGTAGCCAAATTAGTTCTTAAAACTGAGAAAAAAGCTCCCCTGCTCCATGTTGTCATTGGTCAAGTTTCTCAACCTACCAAAGAAATCGTCGCCAATCTTAAAGAGTTAATCAAGGTTGTTCAGGCTAACAAAATAAAAAAGTTGTCTCTTTGCCCAACCATGGGACCCTCAATCAAAGTCAAAATAGACAAATAATTTTGTTAAACTAAATTAGTGAAACAAAAACTTTCTTTGACATTTCTTTATTACCTCCGTTTTTTGGCCCAACTTCAACTAACCAAAATTAAATTTCTATCTCAGTTAAAATACAAACAACCGTTAACCATCGTCGGTATCACTGGATCAGCAGGTAAAACTTCCACCCTTCTGGCTATCATCTCAGCCATTCAACCCCATTTTAAAATCAAACACAATTTAGGCGCTAATTCAGAATCAGGCATTCCTCTCAACATTCTCGATATTAAAATCAAACAATATACTCTGTTCAACTGGCTAAAAATCACCTTCCTGGCTCCTCTTAAACTCCTAATTTCTTGGCCTAGTTATCAAATTTACTTAGTTGAAATGGGAATTGATGCACCGTTTTTACCCAAAAACATGGATTATCTTCTAACCATCGTCAAACCTCAAATCGCTGTTTTTCTCAATGTCAGCCCCGTCCATCTTTTTAACTTTGACAATATCGACCAAATCGCCCAACAAAAAGCCAAAATATTTAACTATGCCAAATATGCCATTATCAATCCTCAAGACAAATTAGTTAAAAAATCCAGTCAAAAACTAACTATTCCTGTTATTCCCATCCAACCGACTCCTATTAAACTAAAACTTCAACTGACTCCCTCTATTTATCAAATTTCTTTTGGAGCTTCCATTGCTATTGCTAAATTATTAGGTATCAACAAAACCATCGCTATCAAAAATATTCAAAAAAACTTTCAATTACCGCCCAGTCGAGCCTCGGTTTTCAAAGGTATTAAAAACTCAACTATTATCGATTCTTCCTATAATTCCTCCCCTTTAGCCTGTCAAGAATTATTAAAATTTTTATCCAAATTCAAACCACCTCGTCTAGCCGTTTTGGGAGATATGCGAGAACTAGGTCAACAAACCGCCTCAGCCCATCGCCAACTTTATAAATTAGCTCTCCAACAAGCTGACCAAATTATTTCTGTCGGCCCTTTAACTCAAAAATATTTTGGTTCTCAAGCCAAAAAATTTACTTACTGGTGGCAAGCTTCAAATTATATTCTTAAAAACCTAGCTCACCACTCCACCATTTTAATTAAAGGTTCTCAAAACACCATATTTTTAGAAGAAATTGTCAAACAACTTTTAGCCAACAAAAAAAATATCAAATCAATCTGCCGACAATCCAACTACTGGCTTCAACTCAAATCCAAATTCAAACAAACCAACTCCTAACTTATCCCCTAAAATCCTTATCTCTCTTCATTTGCCTTTCAATCAAATTCCTCAAAAACACCGATCTAGGAATTCTTTTTGTTTTAGCCACCCAATCCAAATAACTCAAAATCTTAGCACTCACAAAAAAATTAAATCTCACATCTGCTTTCTTTCTAGCCTCTTCTATCACCTTGTCTAACACTTTCTCTAAACTTTTCTCATCATACTCCACCAACAACAACTTGTCATTTTTGTTTCCTTCCAACAAAAGTGGAGCTCTGTCTGCCAAATACAAAACTACAACTGGCTTACCCAACTCCAAAGCCACCGAAATCTCATAACCTACCGACAAACTCGAATATGAAACTTCTGCTACCACCACATCCACTTTTTTTAACTTTTTCAACAATTTCCGATAAAACTCTTCGCTTTCTTTTTTAGTTTGCTTCTTGGCAATCTCCTTAGCATCTGCCTTGATAATATGGTCCGCAAACACCCTGTCCATTTTGGAGGACAAATATTTTACAATTAAACTGTAATTAGCCCCAAAATCTTTCTTTCCTGTCAAAGAGGCTGTAAAATAGGCTTTCATAAAACAATTATACTATAATATATGCACCAAAAACAAAAGCAAAAACCACTTACTCTATATCTATATCTCTGCGACACCTGTAACCTCAACTGTAAACACTGTTTTCTTCAAGCATCTCCTCACAAAAAACAATTTATAAGTTGGAACCAAATCGTTCAAGCCCTACAATACTACCGCCAAAAAAACTACTCAATCCTCAAACTAACCGGCGGAGAAGCATCCCTATCACCTTTTATTAAAAAAACGGTTCTTTACGCCAAACAAATTGGATACACTCGAGTAGAAATCAGTTCCAATGGCACCACCCCCGCCATTTTATCTCTTATCGACTATTTTAAACCACAACAAGTTAATAAATTCGTTTTTAGTTTAGATGGAGCCACTTCAGAAATTAATGATTATATTCGAGGACAAGGTAGTTTTAAAAAAACCATCTATGCTATTAAAAAGGCAATTAAAAAACAATTTCAAGTTGAAATAGTTTTTACTGTTAATCAAAAAAATATCCATCAAGTTAAAAAACTTGTTTATTTTCTCGATAATCTAAAAGTTAACAGAATCAGTTTTAATTGTATTTCTAATATGGGTAATGCTAAACAACATCCAAATATCCTAATTACTCCCCAACAATGGGTTGAAGCTAGACATAAAATCGAACAAATTGGTCAACCAAAACACACCAGCCTTCGCTACCCCCTTATGTTTGTCACCCCCCAAGAATACAAACAACTGCTACAAAAAGACTATCATTGCCTCATTAAAGATTACGACAAAGTTGAAATCCGCCCCAATGGAAATATTTTTAATTGTTGTCTGTTGGGAGATCAACCTCAACTTAAAAGCGGTAAGATTTTTGAAAACAAGGTTGTTTTTGACAAAAGCAACATCAAAAATTTTCTTCTTTAGCAAGCCA
>QMND01000063.1 GCA_003647605.1 Candidatus Shapirobacteria bacterium
TCTGCGTCTTGGTATTTGTTTGAGCTAGGTTCTGTATATTCCATCAGGAAAAAGGTCACTTTTTTAATAATTTTCTTTTTATCTAAAGAATCCCAAATAATATAATCTCTGGAACCTAATTTGGTAATAATTTTAGCCTTAACTTTAGCCTCTTCTTCCACTTCTCGCAGGGCTGCCACTTTTAGAAATTCGCCTTTTTGTAAATGGCCTTTAGGAAATTTGTATCTACTAGGTCGTCTTTGGTTAACTTTTCTTTTTATAGCCGTGCCAACTCTAATTAAGCGGGGTTTATTTTTTGTTTTAATCAACAGCCAAAAAATAGATTTGTCCTCTCTTTTGTAGACAATTCCGCCAGCTGATCTTTCTTGATAATTTACTTGTTTGGACATAGAGGATTGTAGCATGTTATATTGATATATATGGAATTATCACCCACGAATGAAAAGGTGCCACCTATTTCAACACCAGACAATGGTTTTGATATTGAATCTTTGGCTGGTCGGTTTAAATGGGAGACAACTGAACTGAAACTCGAAAATATAACAGTAGAGATAGATAGTTTTAAACAACAACATCCTGAATTACAGTTACCTTCAACTCAAAAATTAGTGGAATCTGTACAGTCAGCTTTTGATTTAGCAGATGAGGTTTATCGAGCCATGCGACCCAAAGATGACACAACTAAACCTGATTTGATTTATCATGGACCAGCTCATACTAAACTGACAAGCATGTGGATAATGAGAGCTTATTTAGGTTGCGTAGCCAGTCAACCAGAGATCGTTTTTGATCAAAAAGAATTTGATTTATGGTTGACAATGGGAGCAATGCATGAAATCGAAGATTGGTGGAATTTGGCTATGGCCAAAGAAGGTCAATCAATATCTTTTGAAGTAAGCACAGAAGCAAATCAAATAATAGATAAGCATTTAGAAAACAAAGGTTTAAGTCAATATGATTATGAAAGGGTTATAGTCATGGACGATTTTACTAAACAACCTGAAGAAGTTTTAGCCAAACTTAAAACTAAGATAAAAGCAGATAAAAAACACGGCAAACTTGATAAAAATAGTTTGTTCACTCTAGACAATGATTTAAGGATAATCGAAACAGGTGTTGAGTTGATTCATGGAACTGACTTTTTACAGATTACTAATCCTAATTATAGAGCCGTAATCATGTGGAAACTACGGCAAGGAGTCTGTAAAAGCAACTTAGGAGCTTTGGCCTTCGCGTTGGAGGCTAAACGATTTAGACCAAAAGCTTTATCAAATGCAAAATGGACAAATGAAGACGAAAAACTTGTTTGGGAAAAGGTGGGGACTGACCCTTTCTTTTTTAATGAAATGGCTATGCCACGAGTTAATCCCATTTTGCCATATTTAGACGCTTATTATGGAGGTAAAACTAATAATTTAGCTAGACAAAGATTGAAGTGGATAGAGAAAATAGTTAAACAAGCCCACAGTTTCGACGCTTTGGCACAATTAAATGGCTAGTCTTGAACTGACTTCCAGTAGCTAGCTTAAATTAGATTTGATATTTTCAACTAAAACTCAGCTGATTGTTTTTAATATCTACCTCAATAATTTTCGCGTCTGTCCCTGTTTGATCTAGTAAACGACCGGCCACTGGATTTAATATTTCATTTTGAATTAAGCGTTTGAGGGGTCTAGCCCCAAAAACAGGATCAAAGCCTTTGGTAGCTAAATATTGTCGAGCTGATTTGCTTAGATCTATTTTAATACCTTGTTCATTCAGTCGAGTTGATAATTTTTTAATTTCTATGTCAACTATTTTTTCTAAATCGGTCTTGGTTAAGCGATTAAACATAACGATTTGATCAATTCTATTTAAAAATTCAGGGCTAAAAACATTTCTCATCATTTCTTCAACCTTCTTTCGAGTTTCTTCTTTCTTCTTATCATCAGATTTAGAAATTAGGTGAGCTCCGATGTTGGAAGTCATGATAATAACGGTGTTAGTAAAATCAATGGTTCTACCCCTGCCATCAGTTAAGCGACCATCATCAAAAACTTGTAAAAAAATGTTAAAAAGTTGGGGGTGGGCTTTTTCTATTTCATCCAGAAGAATAACTGAATAAGGTTGGCGACGAACGGCTTCGGTTAGTTGACCTCCTTGGTCGTAGCCTACATATCCAGGAGGAGCTCCAATCAGTCTAGCCACCGAATGTCGTTCACCGTATTCACTCATGTCAATCCTAATAATGGCCTTTTGGTTGTCAAAAAGTTGTTCGGCTAAAGCTTTAGCAGTTTCGGTTTTACCAACTCCTGTTGGACCTAAAAACAAAAAAGTGGCGATAGGTCTGTTTCGATCGGCGATGTCTAATCGAGACCGACGAATGGCGTTGGCAACCGCCTCAACGGCGGCATCTTGACCAACAACTCTTTGTTTAATAATCTTTTCCAAATTCTTGAGTTTGTCAGCCTCGTCCTTTAATATTTTGTTGGCTGGAATACCAGTCCATTTAGCCACCACCTCAGCAATATCATCTTGGTCAACTTCTTGTTTAATTAGCTTTTTGTCGGTTTCAATTTGATGCCATTTAGTTTCAGCTTTTTTAAGTTCTTGTTCAGCTTTTGGTAATTGGCCATATTTTATTTCGGCAGCTTTATCTAATTTTAGATCCCTTTCGGCTTGTTGCAATTCTGATTTTAATTTGTCTATCTGGCTCTTGTGTTGTTGTAAATTGGCTAATAATTTTTTTTGACTTTGCCAAGCCTGATTTAATTGGTCTAGTTTTTGTTTTGAATTAGCTAACTCTTTCTCTAACTGTTCCAATCTAGATGTGGCTGGATCGCTTTTTTCTTTAGATAAGGCCTTTTTTTCAATTTCTAGTTGACGAACTTGTCTTTCCAAATTATCAATTTGAACTGGAGAAGATTCGATTTGAATTCGAAGAGCTGAGGCGGCTTCATCAATTAAATCGATAGCCTTATCAGGTAAAAAACGATCGGTAATATAGCGATCCGACAATTTAGCCGCTACCAATAAAGCTGAATCGGTAATTTTGATACCATGGTGAATCTCATACTTTTCCTTAAGCCCTCTTAAAATAGATATGGTATCTTCAACAGAAGGTTCTTTGACCATAACTGGTTGGAAACGGCGTTCTAGAGCTGAATCCTTTTCAATATATTGGCGATATTCATTAAGGGTAGTGGCCCCGATAACTCTTAAAGCGCCTCGGGCCAAACTGGGCTTGAGCATGTTGCTGGCATCGACAGCCCCCTGACTATCACCAGCTCCAACAATGGTGTGTAATTCGTCTATGAATAGGATAATTTCTCCCTCGCTTTTAACAACCTGATTAATTACTTTCTTTAACCTTTCTTCAAATTCACCCCTAAATTTAGCTCCAGCTAACAGAGATGACATCTCTAAAATTAAAATCTTTTTGTTTTTGAGAGATTCAGGGACATCGCCAGCTACAATTCGACTAGCCAAACCTTCAACAATAGCAGTTTTACCAACTCCAGGGTCACCAACCAAAACAGGATTGTTTTTGGTTCTTCTGGATAATACCTGCATGGTTCGGCGAATTTCTTCTTCTCTACCGATAACAGGATCTAATTTACTTGACTCGGCCAAAGCGGTTAAATCGGTAGTAAATTTTTCTAAAGCTTTATAATTTGAATCTTGGGAAGGCGATTGCACAGACTCTCCTTGTCTTAAATTGTTAATTTCTTGTTTAAGTTTATCTTTATTTATATTAAAACTTTTTAATAGGTTTTGCATTTCAAAATCGGCTGATTCTAATAAAGCCAACAACAAGATTTCTTCAGAAATATAACTATCTTGTCTTTTTTGGCTTTGATGCCAGGCAGTTTGGATAAGTTGTTGAAAAGACGAAGAAGGTGAAGGGTTAGATGATTGGTTGTCGACAGTTGGCAGGGATTCTAATTTAGATTTGATGGCGGTTTGAATTGAGTTTATATCCATCTGACTAAGTTGGTTAATTAGTTGAGAGGCGACTCCTTGGTTATCTAACAAAGCTGACAACAAATGCCAATTTTCGATAGATGGATGATGATATTGTTTGGCTAGATCTAAGGCTTTTTGTAGAGCTTGACTGCTAAGTTGGGTAAATTGGGGCTGGTTCATAATCTAAATTGTAGATTATTTGGCAGTCTTGTCAAGCCTCTGCTAAAAGCACAAATACATTTGTTTGTTTGGCGGAAGGTGTGGGAGTCGAACCCACATGCCCTTTCGGACGCAGGTTTAGCAAACCTGTGGCTTACCATTCGCCGCAACCTTCCATTGACAAAGTATGGGCTGGTTGAAAGTATAACAAAAAAAGATTATTTTTTCTGCTATGATGAATATATGACAAAAAAAAATGCGATCTCAGTTCAAGAAAGTGTTAACAAAGGACCAGACATTAACGAAGAAAAAGAATGGTTTAGTTGGGAAGCCGAAGAAAGAGCTTTTAAAAAAAGAGATAGAGACTTTTGGATTACACTTATTGCTATTTTGGGTTTAGTTTCCATTATTTTATTTCTGGCTAAAGAGTTTTTTTTGGTAGTTTCTTTAAGTGCCGTTTTATTTCTTTACTATGTTTTATCAACAGTTCCACCAAAAAAAATAAAAAATAAAATAACTAATCGTGGTGTTTATTTTGGAGAATTGTTTTATTCATGGGTAGATTTGAGGCGGTTTTGGTTTGGCAAAAGTTTGGACTGTTGGGCTTTGTTTTTTGAAACGGTTTTAAGGTTTCCCAAAGAATTGTGTTTGATTATTGATAAAAAAGATGAAGA
>QMND01000064.1 GCA_003647605.1 Candidatus Shapirobacteria bacterium
CCCGTATATAAAAAGGCAGATAGAATCAAAAATACCATACCTATCCAAAAAACATGCCAAACAACATCAAAAAAAGTAGAAAGTCCACTCTCCATATCCCAATATTCAAACAATATCCGCAAATTGTCAACAGCCAACCTAATAGACTAATCTATTTTTACACCTCCAACGGGACCCGCCTGCAACAGCTGTGACCTGTAGGCACTGCGGGCAGGTTGCCACGTCGCAGAGTTTACCTGCCGTATGGCAGGCTCCTCGCAATGACTTCTCCACACCCACCACCACTTGAAATTCACCCCACCTTCCTGTTAACATAAACACATCGTGAAACAATCACTAAACATAAAAATCATTAACTAGCCACTTTTTCCTTCTCAGGGAAAGTGGTCATTCAAATCCTTCATCCGAAGGATTTTTTTATTTAAAAAGTTCTATAATAAAACAACATGTCAAACCAAAAACATTTCAAACCAGTCGAAGCCAACTTAGATTTCAGTAAACAAGAAGAAAAAATCTTAGATTGGTGGTACAAAAACGATATCGTTTCCCAATATCTCCACAAAAACGACAATTCTAAAAAAACCTTTTCATTCATCGACGGGCCAATTACCGCCAACAATCCCATGGGAGTCCACCACGCCAGAGGACGCACTCTTAAAGATGTTTTTCAAAGATACAAAAACGCTCAAGGTTTCGCCCAAAGATTCCAAAACGGTTTTGACTGCCAAGGCTTGTGGGTTGAAGTAGAAGTTGAAAAAGAGGCCGGTTTTAATTCTAAAAAAGACATCTCCAATTTTGGCTTAGACAACTTTACCAATTCTTGTGTATCTAGAGTTAATAAATATGCCAAAATCCAAACCGACCAATCAAAACGATTGGCCATGTTCATGGATTGGGATAATTCTTATTACACCATGTCCGAAACTAATAATCTTTATATCTGGTATTTCCTCAAGAAAATCCAAGAAAAAGGTTGGCTATACCAAAAAAAATCAGCAACTACTTGGTGCCCTCGCTGTGAAACTGGTTTATCCCAACACGAACAAGCTGATGGATATCAAGACATTACTGACACCTCTGTTTATCTAAAATTCAAACTTAAAGACAGACAAAATGAATTCGTTCTAGCCTGGACAACCACTCCCTGGACATTATCCGCCAATGTTTTACTGGCCATTAACACCAATTTTGAATATGTCAAAGCCAAAATAGGAGATGATTACTTATATCTAGCCAAAGACTCTGCCGACCGACTTGGTTTAACCGATTATCAAAAAATAAATCCCCAATCCTTACTAAATCTGAAATATCAAAGTCTTTACGACATTCCCGCCCAAAAAGGTGTCAAACACTACATCACCCAATGGGAACTAGTTGACCCTGTTGAGGGAACCGGAGTCGTTCATGTAGCCCCTGGTTGCGGTCAAGAAGATTTTGAATTGGGTCAACAACTCAACTCTGACATGGTCGCCCCTCTAGACGAAACCGGCCATTTTATGGAAGGTTATGGAGAATTAACTGGAAAATACGCCCATGATGTCGTCGATATGGTCTTTAACCACCTTAAAAAAACCGGCGCTTTTTTCAAACAAGAAAAAATCAAACACCGTTACCCTCATTGCTGGCGATGTAAAACTAAATGTCTATTCCGTCTCGAAGACAGCTGGTCTATTAGTTGTAAAGAAATTAAACCATTGCTTAAAAAGAATGCCGATAAAACCAATTGGATCCCCAAACATGTTCGCAAAAGAATGCAAAATTGGTTGGACAATATGGAAGATTGGATGATTAGCCGTAAAAGATTTTACGGTCTCAGCTTGCCTTTTTACCAATGCCAATGTGGAGAGTTAACTGTCATTGGCTCCAAACAAGAACTTAAAGACAGGGCTGTTAAACCCGATCTAGTCGATAAATTACACAGTTTACATCGACCTTGGATAGACGACATTGAAATTAAATGCCCCAAATGTGGTAAACCAGTCAAAAGGGTGACTGATGTTGGCGATTGTTGGTTGGACGCTGGAGTCGTCCCTTTTTCTACTCTTAAATATCTAGAAGATAAAAAATACTGGAATAAATGGTTCCCTGCCGACCTAGTCTGTGAAATGACCGAACAAGTTAGATTGTGGTATTACTCTATGTTATTTTTCAGTACCGTTTTAGAAGAAACCGTGCCATATCTTAATGTCCTCAACTACTCCGAAGTTAGAGACCAAAAAGGCGACAGAATGAGCAAAACTAAAGGTAACGGTATTCCTTACGAGCAGGCTGTAAACAAGATGAGTGTCGATGCTATGCGCTGGCTATACTGCCAACAAAAATCACACCAAGTGGTTAATTTTGGCTTTGATATCGCCAAAGATGTCAAAAGGGGATTCATCTTAATTTTGTGGAACACCTACCGCTTTTTCCTTAATCATGCTCAGCAACAAAATTGGCAACCAAACTCAAAACCATCTGCCGACCATATTCTCGACAAATGGATATTGTCTAGACTCAATCAAACCATCAAAGAAGCCACTAGATACATGGACAAATATCAAAGTGACAAAGTTACCGAAACCATTGAAAAATTTGTCCAAGATTTGTCAACCTGGTTTGTTCGACAATCTCGTCAACGCCCCCAAAGTCTAGATACTCTTTATTATTGTCTTAAACAACTAGTTCTCTTAACTGCTCCGTTTATTCCCTATATATCCGAAGAAATTTATCAAAATCTACAACAAATCCATTACCAAACTTCTGATTCTGTCCACCTTCAAAACTGGCCTCAAGTTGAATCAGATAAAATCGACTCACTTCTCAACCAAAACATGGATCGAGTTAGACAAATCTGCCAACTGGCCCACGCTCAACGGCAAAGACAATCTCTCAAAGTCCGACAACCACTGGCTTGTTTGACCGTCAAAGCCCCCTATAAAGCCCTATCGACTGAACTGGAAACCTTGATTCTTAAGGAAACTAACATAAAAAAGATAAAATGGCTTAAATCTGATCAATTACAAATCGAACTAGATACCAACTTAAGTCCAGCTTTAATTGAAGAAGGTCAATATCGAGATTTGGCTAGGCAAATTCAACTTATGCGTAAAAAACAAGGTCTAGCTCTTCAAGATAAAATTAAAATACATTGTCCATCTTGGCCTCAAAAGTTTGAAGCTGAATTACTTCAAAAGACTTTAGCCGTTTCCATTGACAAATCAGATAATCTGGAAATTGAAAAAGTATCTGAATGAACAAACAACTAATTTATCCTGTCTTTTTTTCTCTCAGTCTAATCTTGGCTTTACACCTATTGATGGTCAATTCTCTAGCACCTCACTTAGTTGGCAAACAAATTTTTTCCTGGCTAATTGGACTAGGTCTATTTTTTGTGGCTCAACAAATCAACCTTAAACAACTGGTTAAATACAAACTACACATCCTGATTATTATCTCTATTCTTCTTTTAATTCCCATTTTACAAAAAAGCGAAACCAGAGGTTCTAGGCGGTGGATACACATGGCCCATGTCCAAATTCAGCCATCGGAAATAGTTAGACCATGGTTAACCCTAATCGTCAGCCAAACCCAACAATACACCTACTTAATTTTACCTCTCTTAATTATTTTCATTCAACCAGATTTAGGTGGAGTTATTTCCACTCTTTCCATTCTCATTCCTTTTGTTCTTTACGACAGCAAATTAAAAAAAATAGCCATAATTGGTACTGTTTTACTCCTAATTTTTTCACCTTTAGTTTGGCATTTCGGTCTTCATTCTTACCAAAAAGACAGAATTACCTTCTTTCTCCACCCCCAAAAAGATCCTCAAGGCAAAGGTTATAATTTAATTCAATCTAAAATAGCCATTGGTTCTGGTGGCTTCTTCGGCAAAGGTTATAAAAAAGGCAGCCAAGGACAATTGCTGTTTTTACCCGAAAAACACACCGACTTCATTTTTGCAGCCATGTCAGAGGAGCTTGGTTTAATTGCTGTTTTAATTCTCTTTTTCGCCTACTACATCCTCTTGTCTTCACTAATCAAAAAATATTACTCCAAATCCATTTCCAACCAAAATGTGTTTTCACTAAGTCTAGCTTTTCAAATCTGGTTCCAAATTTTCGTTAATATCGGTATGAATCTAGGTCTTTTACCTGTCACTGGCACCCCCTTACCCTTCATGTCAGTCGGCGGTTCGTCTGTCATGTCTTTGTTTTTCGCTCTAGGTTTAGTTTTTTCCACTTAAAATAAATTCAATTATTCTCATTCTCTTTTTTCGTGCTATAATTCCAAGATATGAAATATGCAGTTATGGCCATTTCTGGCTCCCAATATTTAGTCGAAGAATCTAAACAATATACCGTAGATAGACTCAAAGCCAAAGAAGGAGATAAATTAAACTCAAACCAAGTTTTACTCATAGTTGACGACAAATCAGTTAAAATTGGCCAACCGCTAGTTAAAGATGCCAAAATTGAATATAAAGTAATTAAACATTATAAAGGCAAAAAACTACGAGTTTTTACCTATAAAGCCAAATCTAGATATCGTCGCCGAATTGGTTTCAGACCCTACTTGACCGATATTCAAATATTAAAAATTAGTACAGCAACCAAAGCTAAAAAATAAAACATGGCCCATACTAAATCCCAAGGTAAAACCCGACAAAAATCAGTTAGACCCGGAAAAAGAAGGGGGGTTAAAC
>QMND01000065.1 GCA_003647605.1 Candidatus Shapirobacteria bacterium
CGCTAACACTTATCTCTTTCGGCAATCTCCAGGCTTCTTTTTCTGCCTCGCTCCAGATTTCTCTGTCCTTTTTTCTAATTCTTATTTTCATTGTTTTGCAAATTACTCTATAATTTCCTTTACTTTGTCTCTCGAATATACCTGAATTTCCCGCGCCTCCATACCAATTAGCACTGGCGCTACTGCTTTAGGAAGCGCAAGAAGTGCCCTCTTAACTGCTAAAATGCAGGCTACTTGCCCTTTTTCTACTCCATTTTCATTAATCAGCTGTCGGGAACACAACACAAACACTTCATAATTCAGCATCGCCCAATAGGCCACATCCCTAAAAAGCAGTATCGCGCCATTAACTGCGATTGAACGGTTAGAATCATAATTAATTGCCTTCCATTTTTTGAGAGAAGGCCCGGGGTGGAAAATAGTCCAATGCATCATTTGCAACCTCCACGAGGCAAGCCAAATGCCCCCTGGTTGATAATTTTCCCGTCTTTGCCTGTATGGGGGGCTTGACCTTTCCTCTGGCCTAAAAAGCTATCCTTTGCCCTTATTTTACCCTCTTTTTTTAATTGCTTCTTTGACTTCATCATTTCATTCCCTTATTCCAGACTCGTTTAAAAAAACAACACAATCCCTATCCCCAGCCTGATAAGCCTCCCTACCTGCCACAACCAAAACTTATCAGCAGGTAAAAACAACGATAAAACTGCATCCAGGATTAAAATACCGCCTAAAACTTTAAGCATTCTCCCCCTCCTCCCCCTCGTAATCAGGGCATTTCTCGGCGATTTTTTGGAGTTCCTTTGCTCCTTTGCTCTTCTTATCAAAAATTTCCTTTGTGATAATTTTGTAGACTTCTGGGTTTTTCATACAGCGGGCGAAGAAAGTCCCCGGAAGAAACTTGAAGTGAAAACAACCAAAACAAGATTTCATCAGCCCTCCTTCCCATCAACTACGATTGTATCCTTACTGCCATAAAGTATACTGTCGAGCCACCCATCAATATCAAACTTTCCTATATGCTCCAAGTCTGGAAACACTACAGTTCCATTTACGTTTACCTTATACCCTTCGTATACAATCTGAAAGTAATCGTCGGTATCTACGTAATACCAAATAGTTTGCCCATTAAGTTTGCAAGTTAAATGCCTCTCTGCTTCATAACCGTCTGCTTTCTCTATCATCCTCTTAATCGCCAGCATCTTCTCTTTTCTGTTCATCATACCCTCCTCAATCCAGCATTTCCCTCCGTAAAACCGCCTCTACATCCTCCCAGCTGTATGCAAGGATGTAGAACCGTTTTAGTTTCGGGTTGTGGAAAACCTTCTGAAACTGCCGCTGGTGCTCGGTTTGCGCGTTCCCTTTCACTTTGCATTCAATTGCCAGCATCGCCGGATAATTCTCCCCCTTGAAGAAAAGCAGGTCAGGCAGCCCCCGTAAAAGATACGGGTCTTTCACATAGGCGCGGGTCTTCTTATTAAAAGCGCTCCAAACGTTGAGCTTGCCGCCCAACCAGCCCTTATAAAGCATCATCTTGCAGATTTTTGGCCTTTTTCGCCACATCTAGTATTCCACGCATAAATAATTCTAGCTCATATACTTGCTTATCTGCACCAGGTGGTATAAAAAAATGTAAATGGTCTAAAAGAGCAAACCGCACATCAAATCTATTGTTAACATAAATTAAATATTCGCTTATTTTTTCTATATTCAACTCTTTTGCTGTCTCTGCAAAAAAACAATTTCTTGCTTCCAAAAAAGTTCATACTTTTTAGCATCTCTTCTCTGCTTAAAGTATGAAATGCTTTTTCACAATACATAGCAAACAACTTTGAAACATAGGTGTTGCGGCTTCCCGCAAAAAGGGCAATCTGTAAGATATTCTGAACCTTGCTGTTTAAACTGGCAGCCTTTAGCCTTTAAATATTCTACTATGTTCTGTTCTATCATTTAATCCCCGCTTTTGCTTTTTTGTAGTCATCTTCGTAAATTTTTTCTGGTTTTCCATCTATTTTACTCTGTTTTTTCTTTTCCTCGTAATGTGGATTTTCAAAGTTCTTTGGCTTTGTTTTATTTTTGCGTCCATTTCGTCTCCTTTGTTTTCTCGAAGCTGGCGGTCGGAGCTATGAACAGCACCGCGCTTCTGTTTAGGCGAGATGGGCACCGCCCAGCCGAAGGTTAGTTTTCTATTTATTGTCCCGGCACGCTGGCCGGGCACAAGATTCCTCCATTGCCATTCTGTTTAATATTTTACCTATACTTATCGGCTCTTTTTTATACTGTTTACTTCTTTGTATATTCAAATCAGCAAAATAAGAGCTTGATTCGGCCTTAACTACGCTTTCAAACCACGCCCAGGCATTTCTAATCTTTTCTTTGTCTTCAAGATAGCGCTGACACGCTTTAATCATTGCCTTGGGGGGTGGGAAATACCCCACCTTTTTCTTGACCCGCTGAAGAAACGCATAAATAGGAAAACCCGACTGCTGGACCTTAGCAGTTTTTCCCGCTAATTCTTTTAGATCCTCTTTGCTGGGCTCCGGATAAGGCAAGTTTTCCACATTATCGGCATCCGCTTCAGCGGATGGTTTTATTTGCTCCTTACTATGTGTTTCCTTACTATGTGTTTCCTTACTATTTGATGTTAACGTGGTTAATAGGTGATGTAAACGCTGTTTATATTTGATATTAACATGGTTAACATCAGTGATATTAACGCTGTTTATATCACTTAAGAGTTTTTCCACGCCCCCAGGAGTCAAAGGAACCCACTCTTTCTTATCCAGCAACCAATATCTATTGCACATCGTTTTTCCTATGCGTTGCTTTTTTATTATGTTAAAAAGCTCCAGTGTCCAAATAGCTCTATATACCATAGGCATACTGATATTTAATTCCTCCGCAATTTTAGTGGTAGAAGGCCATGCTTCTTGCCCTTTATTGGCATGCCTGCATAAAGCAATATATACTCCGACAGCATAAATACCTACAAATTTTGCATATCCATTTAAAAATTTATCATCGATAACAAATTTTTCTTTGTTCCTCATATCCCGCACTTTAAATCTTTTTTCCATTTTATCCTCCAATCATTGCCTATATTATTATATAAATTTCCGGGCGTTGTTTTCTTATTCCTCAATCTGTCTTCGTATTATGCGGGGCATATTCGCACCCACAAATGCAATACAAAAAAAGATTAATGCCGTTATTAGGAACATCGCCCAACCTAATGTCTTGATCGCATCTCCTAAATTATTAATTTAAACTGCCCATTTTCTTCCTTCTCAAATTGGGGTTGCCAAGAATATACAGCGTCCTTAAAATTGAAGCCTAATCTCTCTTTTTCGCTTTCAGTAAGTTTTTTTATTCTGCCGATTTTCATTAGATCGCGTTTTGTCCTATCCGCTCGTAAGTAATAGTGTTGCAAACCCCATTCAATGATTTCGTGTGTCGCAAATATTTTCTTCTCCTGCATCCATTTAATTAATTGCTCTCTTTTACTCATTTTAATCAGGTAGAATTTTTACTTTTAGCTTTCTTCGCCCGAATTGAATCGCTTGCCTATAAGATGGCATCCAGATGTCCAAAAACGACCTTGATAACGATTGTTCATAATATCGCCACGACATAAACCTTGCTGTTGATTTTTGCCCTCGTTCCATAGGGAAGAAATGGCTCCCTTGTATATGCCCTGCCGGGCATAATCTTTCTGCCGACGGCGAATACCCGGGCGGACTTTCTCGCCGGCAGAAGTGATTGTCGGCGTGCTATCGGTCTCGCATCTGCGACTGGTATATGCAGAAACCACAAAAACTTCTACTCTGCTCTTTGGTTTTGCCGCGGTTGCCTCCGCCTTTGTCACCTGACAACCCTCTACAGCCATAGAAACAATTATAACTGTCCCAAATATAGCTAAAACCAAAAGAACCTCTCCGAGTATCTCGCCAAATCTTTCCCTTCGTGTCATTTTCCCCTAATAAAAAAAGGGTCATCTCCGCTTGGTTAGAGCTTCAATAACTGCTTTTCCTGCCTCCTCTTTGGTGAACTTCTGCATTGCAAATGAAAATGCACGATAGAGTCTCTTCTGCCTTTTTTCTCTCATTCTTTCATATGGAGTTTTTTTCATTGTTTCGTCTCCTTTCAATTTCAAGCCATTTTATGGCTTCTTTTACCTTTCTTTTTTGAACCCGATTCCCTCGCTCTAAAAATGTCTTGCGTAGTTTTTCGTCTTTTGCTATTCCAATATAAAATGGAGCAGGCATTCTCACTTTAAACCACCTCCTAAAAATAAAAACCCCAGAGCCATCTACGCCAGCGGACTAATCTTTTGGCGGTCTTATCCTCACGAATAAGACACTCTGGGGCTGAATTATTTTTAGGATAAAAAAGCCCGCTTTGATTGTAGATGCTTTTTTCATTTTTTATTTCCTCATTTGTTTATTTTGTAGGGGCTCAAAAATAAAAAGCCCGCTAACATCTTGAATTCATCAAGACATTAGCGGGCTTTTTAGCGCGCTTGTTTAATTTCTTTTACCTTTCTGTTTTCGCTTCAGACAATAAATATTATGTAAAATAGAAAGGTAAAATAGATGCTGTAATCA
>QMND01000066.1 GCA_003647605.1 Candidatus Shapirobacteria bacterium
GGCATTAACCGTAACGATGGGGTCGTCTGCAGCAGATGATAGAATCGTTTGCATCATGTCCATACCAACAAGACTCGACCCTCCTGTAAGAGTCTTGCCCCCGCAACTATGCGTTTCGGGACTGACCAAAACTTGCTCGCCCGCCGCATCATCTAGCGCATCTTCAACACTATCGTAATCAGCGTCGGGGTCATCAGTATCAACTGTGAGAATATTTGTATCAAAGGGCCACCCCTTCTCAGGCAATCCAGTTTTAAAATTCTGGATCACCACGGGCGTCTGGTTCTCCAGCATCAAAAGGCCCACGGGGTCGCCAATGGAAGGCTCGCGTCCATAGTACCTGGCTAGTTGGCCTATGCCCTCTATCCTGACCAAAATGTGGCCGGGGGGAGGCCGGCTGGCAGCAGCAGTCGTCGAGTTTTGGAGCACCTCTACCCCTTGATAAAACCGAGACCGCTCATGCTCGCCGCTTAACTCTAACAACTCGGCTATTGTGTTGACCAGGCGGTTTTGCAATGCAAAGTCAGACATAGCCCTCCTCAAGAGTTAATTCAGTAATATACCCGTAAGCACCCTTTGTCACCTTGCGATAATTCACCCGATGCACCCAAAAACTTTTGTCCGTCCAATTGAAAGTCACTCCGTTTGTGGTAGTGCCGGAAAGGGTTACTTTCACGTGATCGTACAATTCAATATTCCAGGCCCCCGGCAGAGTTAGCGTTGCCGTGTAATCTCTGTTGAGCCACTTGTACTGTCTTTCCGCAAGCACGTCGAGCCGCGCTTGCGTGTTGCATCGCACCTCAAAGCGGGGGCCGCGCACGTCCACCCCTGCTCCTGCGGGGTAGGTGCTTTCCAATACTTCCATGTCGTTATTCAACCCTAATAACAGAACGTTTTTCGCCTTGCGTCCTGTGCGAAATTCTACCGAGTAAGGCGCCATCAAGTTGTCAGCATCCAATGTAGCAACAGCCGCAGGCACAGCGCCGGCAAACTGGGGATGACATTTGTACACAAGCCGGTTTTGCCGGTCAAAATAAATGGCATAAAACTCATCCGAGGCAACTTTTTTCATTGCCGCCCAAAGCGATGCGTTTTCCCGCACAATGTAGGGAGTTATCGCCGTGCTGCCAGCAGTGTCAATTTGCGTTGTGTCTATGCCCCCTGGCGTGACTGTGACGTGATGCTCTGCGAGGTGTTTCACCACAAGGCCCAATGACAGATTATTGATCTGGTGGGCGTTGTTGCCCGCCGCGCTGTCTTCAAAGTAACAGCCTGAGACGGGGATAAAAGACAATGGCTGGTGGAAGGTGTAAACCGAGGCTGTGGTTAGGGAGGTGCCGCGATCCACAGAAATGGACTGTGGTATAATGACGCCCTTCATCGCCATTCTGTGGCTTGCCTCCCACGAGGTGCCGCTGAAATTGAGGTGGTACAGGCTCAACTCTCGATATGTAGGAGCGTCCTCTTGAGAATTGTAAAAGGAGATTGTTGCCGCATAGCCTCCCTGTGATGCGTCCCCTGTGATGCTGCTTAGTTCAAGGCTAGTGAGCCATTCGAAAGGCATTAGGGGGCCTCGCTTTTTAGCTTTACGACCCTCACCCCTCCCGTTGGCGCGCCGGGAAGGCCCGTTGATCTGGCTGTCCAACTTGCACCATAGCTCATACTGTACTGGATAGGGTTTGCGGCTGCGGCTCGATTGCCAATGATAAACTCGCCATAGTAGTCTGGGTGAGGGTCAAGAGCCTCCACAGAAAAGGGGAGATTTGATACATTTGTCCAGGTTGCGCCTCCGTCTTCACTTTTCCAAAATTCAGGACTGCCAGAATTGAGGCACACATAAAGAAGATCGGCGTCATCCGCGTCTACAACCATAGCCCCCACCCACTCGCCTGCACCCCAAGAGGCATCGGCTACGTCGGAAACTGTTTCGCCTGCATCATCAGAAAAGGTTAGCTCTGTGGCCCCCACGTCTGGATCATCAGGAATCTTGCCGTAGACATACACTTCTGCAACGGTATTCTCACCATGCACTTGGGGGCAGTATGGCACTGCCCAATAGGTGCGGGCGTCAAGTTGGGCATGGGTGGCTACACCTAAATCCCTTGTCATCGCAGGCAGTTCAAGGCTGGTATCAATGTCGAATCGCTTGAGCCAGATATGCCCTGCCTCATGTATTGTTAGATAGAGGTATTGCCCTCCTTCATCTATTGCCATTCCCAAAATTCTTATTTCGGAGTCTACGGCAGAGGGCCACAATTTGAAATAGTCTAACTCGTGATGAGCGGTGCCGGTGCCAAAGTAAGTAGGTTCCCCCAGAGTTTGGAAATATCTCATAACCCATGCAATATAACGAAACATAAACCCACTTGTGTCCTCTGCGTCTGTTGCTGTAGAATTTGCTGGGGGTGGATAGTTAAATGTGTCTCTAAAATCCAAGAAAGGATAGGTGGTAAGCTCGCATAAATGTTCAGAGGTCATGGGATCGCTTACCCACAAAAGGCCATAGTGCATTTTGTGGCCTAAGAGCACTTGCTCTGTCAGGGTTAGATCATCTGTGATTGTGCCTACTTGTGCCTCGCAGTTAATTGCCCCATCTACAACTAACGGATCAATTGCAATATAAGCACCCATATCAAATACAATCATTTTCAGAGCCATGTGAGTACAATTGGCTGCTCTGGCAGTCCAGTCTATCTCGATGGTTGCTACATTGCCATCATCCTCAAAAGCATTATCACAGTTAGATAACCTGCGAGCGTCAGGGCATACACAGTTGGCGTCACCATCACAATAGGTCTCACACCATTCATCCTCAAGACAGGCAACAGGATAGGCCCATTCCCCTACTGCTGCCGGACTCCCCCCAAGCGACTGCCATGTCCATGTAGCAAAATTGTCCGTTGTGTATAAAAGACAACTGCGGTATTCTCCTCCTACTTGCCACTGACATGCGACATAGGCCCTTTCTGTAAAAGAAGGATGGCGCAAAAACCTAATGTAGTTTATTGACGACTCAGTAGGAGCAGGAGTATCGCCCCATGAATTAGGTGGATCATCTAAAACCAACTTTGTCCACTCGCCGCCGGGGAGAAGGTAAGCTATTCCCGCGTCTGTTGCGATCCACACTTCCCCATGCCGTTGCAGGTTCACATCATTGATGTTGAGCCAATCGCCTGTGAAGTTGGCGGGCAATGCTGTTGACCATGTAGACGCCTCAAACAGACCTTCATCGTCAAAGCCAGCCCACCCCTCAAACGGGAATACAGAACAATTGATAACCTCTATCTGTACCTCAATGCTTGCCGAATATGGCCCAGGAGCACCCGCATCATCTGTGATTGTGATCGTCATGGTAAAGTCGGCACGGTTTGCTCCCGCCAGGTCCCATTCTCCCGCTGCTGCGCCGTAGGCAATATCACCTGGGCCGCCACCCCACGCCTGGACGCCTGTGGAGTTACCATCGCCCCAATCAATATTGTAAGAAGCGATATTGCGAAAGGGGCTGTAGGAATCGTCAATATTGATCACTACATCCACATCCTCACAGACGCGCCGGTTAGAAATGGTGAGTTTGACAACAGGGGAAAGCTCAACCCCGACAATATTGTCGTCGGAAATCTCGCAATAATGAGGCTCAATAGAAATGACTAGCCCCCCAAAAGCTGTGAACTTGGCCGCTTGTATTTTATTGCTGAGCCGGTCATCTGGGATCGCCATGGTCAATTTACCAAAACTTCAAAGGTTATTGTGGTACCCGCATACATCCCCAACCCCCGCTCTCGTGTGATGCTGCGGATCACAACATCGGTGTAAACCGTTGTGCGATAAGATTTACAATTGTCTGGGGCGTCGTAGGCGTCGGTTTCTATTGAGGTTGGCCCCGCATTGCCAGTCTGTTGGCGCGTCTGGAAAGCGGTCAGTTTCGCCTGGTATTCTTCCGGCAAGTTCGCCCATCGCCAGGTGTGCGCCCTGTATGCGTTCAGAACAGCCACCCCATTGACGCCTACGCCCATAGCTTGCTCATTCCAGATTGTTACCGGAGCAGGAAAGGCGACTGATTCTGTGCCATCTTTTATGACATAACTACCACCGCTTGGCATAATTTCCTCTTTTTTATGCGCCTAAAAAAATCTACCGCCCGCGCCTTGATGCAAGCCGTCTGACTGCGCTTTCGAGCGAGTCAACCATATTTTCCAGAGCCGCATCTACCGCGCCGGGCGAGGCTCCGCTTGCCCCTCGGATGTCGAACCCGCCGGCCATATTCACATTGATATTGCTTGTTGCTGTGAGGGGCACAAACGAAAATGCTTCTTGTACTCCTGGTTCAACCCTAAACGTCGCCGGGCCTGTGACCACGCCTGAGCCGCCTTCTCGCATATCACGCACTTCGCCGGGCTGCCAACGCCGAGACCTGCGGGTCGGTGTGGAGGGAGGCTTGCCCGTCGCTTCTATCGTAGTGATTGTGTCCTCGATATACTGAAGCTGCGCTGCCCATTCTGAGAGGGTGCGGCCAATGACCGATTGCGATCTTGCATCCCATCCGGCCAATACTGAATCAATAGTGCCAGCTTCCCCAAAGA
>QMND01000067.1 GCA_003647605.1 Candidatus Shapirobacteria bacterium
ACCTAAAGCGAACCCAATATGTAAAAGTTGTTATCATTACGAGAATGGAGAGTGCCAGTATGAAGGGGAATGTCCTCACCGATTATGAGGAAAGGAGAGTAAAACTATGACACTATTTAATCCAGACAAAAAGGAAAAACCGACTTATCGTGATTTGCTTGAGCCCGCTATGAAGATTACTGACCAAGAAGATGCTGATCAGTATCTTAAAAAGTATATTGCGCATGTTCAGAGTTATTTAGACAGAAAACCACGCACCGACGGTATAACCGCCGAGCAGATAGCAAAAGTAAATCTTGGCTTTTATGCTACTCTGTATTACGATCATGAGACAAGGGAACGGGTTGAACGACTTTTTGACTGTGGAATCCCACTTTTGAGGGCACATCAAAAAATGTTGAATCGCTTACTGCTATTGATAACACCAGCTAATGTAAATGATAAGGATTGAGTGAAGGAAGGTAAAACTATGAAATTAAGACTCTTGAGTTACAAATTGGAGATTATTCCTGAAGATACCCTTGAAGATAAGCGTGATACGGCGTATATTGAGGAGGTTCTTGGATTGAAGAAAGAAGGGGATTCAATCCCACTAGTTAGAAGGAATGCTTCTGGTCTTTCATGTCTCGGTTGTCTGGAGGCAAAGAGGGAGAAGTGAAAGAAAAACACTTCCAAACAGAATTTAAAAACAATAATACCCTCTATGGTTGTTTTGAGTTGAAACTATGCAAGGGAAAATCCCTTCCCTTCTCTGCCGTTGCTGACCACCAGATAAAGGCTCTGCTAGCGGTGAAATCTCCCAAAGGACTATATCACAAGCTAACTGATCAACCAGTGTCAATTCTTCAAGAGAATGAAAAGGATAAAAAGGATAAAAAGAAGGATAAAAAGAACGTAAAGATGCGCTTTACCCGTCCTAAGCCTTTTGACTGCTTCTACCTTGGTAAACAGGATGCTTATATCGTTGTGATGTTCTATGTTCCTCGGAAAAAGAAAAATGTCTACTACATAGATATTGACGATTTTCTGAGGATGAAAAAGACGGCGTCTCGGAAGTCTTTCACAGAGGAGATGGCACTGAAAGTTTGCCGATTTCAGAAGAACTATTTGAAACACAGGTAAAAAGGATGAACAGAGAAGAACGGAAAGTAAGAAAGGCTGTTTTGGAAGCTGGTGGAACACGTTTTAATTTAGTGGCGGCTGTTATTCTATTTCAACTTTATGGAATTGAAATTGCTATGGAATATGTGAAAGATATAAAGAACCGCAGACCCATATGAAGCGTAAATCTATTTCCAAATATCCCGATAACTGGCCTGAGATTGCCCGCAATACCAAGGAAGAAGCGAGGGGAAGGTGTGTTCGTTGTGGCCACCCTCACAATCCCAAACTTGGGTATACACTAACAGTGCATCATCTTGATTTAAATCCGACTAATTGTGAGTGGTGGAATATGCCGGCCTTATGTCAACGATGCCACTTACAAATCCAATCCAAAGTGGTAATGGAACAATTATATATGTTTGAGCACACAGAGTGGTTTAAACCTTATGTAGCAGGATACTACGCAAGTATAAATGGCCACCCCACAGACAAAAAGTGGGTAATGGAACATTTAGAGTTTTTACTTGATTATGGAAGGATAAGGAAGAAAAAAAGTGAAGCAGAAGAAACCTAAGTGCCCTTTCCTTCAATGCGCCGCTGGTATGGGGGTAGCAGGAAATGGACGCTGTTTTTTAGGGGGTAATCCTAATGATCCGGAATGCAAGGAGTTTATTGAAGAGTCAATTTTCCTACAAAAATGGGAGGAAAGGAAGAATGATACAACGACACAAAGATTGCCAAGATCCTAGATGCAAAGTTTGTCTTCAAGACCATTTAGCAGTAGGGAACAAACTGGATGAACTAACTAGTAATAATTATGAAGACCATCTAGGACGATTTCATGCTTGGTTGACTGCACAAGGTATCAACCCAGAGACCGAACATGGATGGGGAACACCGGAATACTTTGACGATGAACTTATGCAACAATATGCAGAAAATTTTAAAGCAAAAAGGAGGAACAAATGAGTTTCTATGATCCAACAGAGGAGCTTGATCATCTTAGGAGGCAAGAAGAAGAAAGCTGGGATTTAGAAGTCCCAGATGAACATACTGGCACTTGCCACGGATGCCAGAAAAAGTTTAGTGTTTCTGCCCTTTTCCCGGGGGATGATGAGTATGTTTATTGCAGTGAATGTTTAGAAAGGAAGGAAAAAGATGTGTCTGTATAAACTAGACAATTTCAAGGTTCATAAGTATGAAGGATGGCAGGTATTCACTCAAGTGGATGGACATTTGACGCCCTGTATGCGAAGGGATTATTATTACAATGAATGTCCTGTAAATGAATGGGAAGAAGATATAATGGCTCATATTCTGAAGACTGGCAACTCTCTTAACACCTACCCCACTGGCTTTCATATATTCCTTCGGAAAAGGGACGCTGAACTATGGGAAGAAAGTGGAATTTGTAATAACTCAATCATAAAAAAAGTTAAGTTCAGAAAGATAGTCGCAAAGGGGTGGCAAGTGGGAAGAGGGATGTCTAAATTTATGAAGGTTGTAGTAGCCAGAGAAAGGTATATAATTGATTAGAGGGAAGAAGATGGAATTAACAAAGTGCCCTGAGTGCGGTAACTTTACTTGTTACCATAATGGTAAATGTCTATATTGTTTTAATCAGGCAAAAGAGGTTCAAGAAATTAAGGACATAATTCAGGAAGCTATGGATTATTTATCCGATGCTTTAAATGCTGATGAAGAAATTGAAAGAGAAAGTGTAATAAACCTCTTTGCTGAAAGTATTTTTAAATTGAGTGTTTTTATGGGGATAAACAAAAGTCTCAAAGATGCCATCTGCCTTATTCAGACCGCTATTGAGAAACAGGTTAAAAACGTTTACGAGAAGGATAAAATATTATCTCTTAAAAAGGCATTGGCATTGATAAAAGACAATATATTAATGGATGAAGAGACATTGGATAAGTGCTTTGATATCCTTGAAGATGCCAGGTTTGACCTTAATGCGCCTCTTGCGGGATAGGTATAATGAATATTTGTCGCTGTAAAAACAGCTTCGGTTCATGGGCGTGGGACTTCATCAACCACGTTAAATTCGCTCTTACCTGCCCTGTCCTGATGGGGCAATGCGAACCTCCTTTCTTCCGAACCTTCTCTCTACCCATGAGGAGAGAAGGGGCAAATATTTGCTTGACAGAACAAATTACAAAGGTGTAAAATAAAAGTATGAAAAAAGATGTTACAACTATCGTTTTACAGACCACCGATTTGATTACCATCCCTGAAGCCGCCAGACTGCTCTCAATTACCCGGCAAACCATCCACCGTTGGATTAATGAAGGGAAACTAGCACGCCTTAAAATCAAAGGAAATGCTTATCTATTCAGAGAAGCAGTTGAAAAATTGAGAAGGGAGAGAAATGGCTAAGCTTCCTGCTTTTCAATTTTACCCTGGCGATTGGCGAAAAGACACCCAGGTTCAAATGGCCTCTATGCAGACAAGAGGCGTTTGGTTTGAGATGTTATGTTGTATGTGGGATGCTCCAGAACGGGGTGTATTAGAAGGAAAAAAAGAAGATCTATGCCGATTGCTTGGTTGTGAAAGGGCAGTTTTTGACGAAGCAATTCTTGACATTTCTCGCCTAAAAATCGCAGATGTCCAGAACGGTCAAGATTTTGTCAAGATAGTCAATAGGAGAATGTATAAGGAAGAAAAACTAAGAGAATACAACAGGTTAGCTAAACGAAGACAAAGGATGAAGGAAGTTAGTCAAGGAAAAAGTCAAAAAAATGTCAACTTGTATTCTTCATCTTCATCTTCATCTTCAAAAAGAAAAGAAATAAAAGAAAAGAAAAAAGAGAAAGTCAATTCACCTTCTTCCAAGAAGAAAAGCATGAAAGAAAAGGAAGAGTTACCTTTTTGGCTAAATGAAAAAATATGGGAGGACTTCAGGGCTCATAGGGTAGCATTGAAGAAAAAAATGACTCCTCAAGCTGAAAAAATGCTAATTAGAAAACTGGACAGACTAAGGCAGTCAGGAAATGACCCAACGCAAGTCCTGGAAGAGAGTATTGCTAATGGATGGCAAGGTGTATTTGAGTTAAACCCCTTAAAAACAGGAGGAAAGAAAAATGTATCAGAATGGGAGCGAGAAGCAGAGCGGATCGACGCGGAATATAGACGTCGAAAGGCTGCCAAAGAAGCCGCCATTGATAATACCTCAGAAATTACCTCAGCAAATCCTGGAAGAGCACCTTGACGAAGAAGAGATAGAAGCAATGGCACAACACTTATTTGCCTACCAGAAAAGTGGAGGGCAGTGGAAAGAGTATCGGCATAAAATTGCTAGCGACTTACTGACAACCTGGGGAAAGGCAATTAAGGAGTGCCAAGTAAATGGCTTTCTTTTACCGCAGGGGTATAAGTGGAATGGAAAATGGAAAATCCAATTTAATCAAACATTGAAACAGAGCGTCAATGATGAGACCTTAGAGGTAGGGAAAGCA
>QMND01000068.1 GCA_003647605.1 Candidatus Shapirobacteria bacterium
GAAGCAAACATGCCAAGGTATATCACTTACCAAATTGCAACGAATACAAACGAACCATAGTCGAACTTCACCTTGGCGAATCATGGTTCTGCACCGAAAAAGAGGCCCAACAAGCTGGCTATATCAAATCAAAACACTGTCCTTAATTTAATTTTTAATCACTCGAAACACTTTTTTCAAACCCGTCTCAGATCGGTTTCTGATAATTAAATCAGCTACAATTCCCAAAATCAAAAATTGAACCCCCATCATCAAACCACTAAAAGCTACCAATGGCCAAATTTTATCCGACAAACTATAACCCCAAAAAATCTTTAAACCAGCCAAAATAAACAAAGCCATCGATGACAAAAACAAGAAAACCATGGCCACTCCACCAAAAAAATGCATTGGCCTGTCTTCATACTTTCGCCAAAACCACATAATAATCATATCCAACAAACCTCTAAACATTTTCTTCCAACTATATTTACTTTTGCCAAAACGACGAGGCCGATGATTAACAACTATTTCAGCCATCTTACAACCATGCCATTTCAAAATAGCAACAATCATTCGATGCATCTCACCATATAAATTCCAACCATCAAAACAATCTTTTTTATAAACCCTCAATGTGCAACCAGAATCATGGATACCATCTTTAACCAAAATTTGTCTAAAAAAATAACCTAATCTGGAAATTGATTTAATTAAAAAACTATCTTTTCTATTTTTCCTCCAACCGCAAACCACCTCAAAACCTTGACTCATTTTGTCTAACAAAGCCGGAATATCTTTAGGATCGTTTTGACCGTCACCATCTAAAGTAATAATTATCTCTCCCTTGGCTAGCTTAATTCCCTCAGCCAAAGCTGTTGATTGGCCATAATTTCTCTTCAAATCAACCACAATTAAAGGCAACAACTTTTTCATCTCCGATAAACTTCCATCAGTCGAACCATCGTTAACAAAAATAATTTCAAAATCAGCTTTTAATTTATTCAAAACCGACAACAATTCACCATGCAAATCAGCCAAACTAGCTTCTTCGTTATAAATCGGGACTACTACACTATATTTCATTTTCTTTTATACAAAAAATAATCGCCTTGATGAAATACTAACTGATAATTATCATCAGCATCTAGTTTTTTTATTAAATCAGTTTCAAATGGTTTTTTCTCATAATCACCAACCAAATGGTTTTTTTCAGTCATAGCTATCCAATCAGCCTCTTCAATTCCATGAGGCAAATTAAAAGCATTAACTCGATGAGTTAAATGATTTCTCACTTCTGAAGAAGCCGTAATTATATCCTCGGTTGGAATTTGTTTCAAAACCTTATCAAAATCTTTTTCCACCTGCCTTAATCTATACATCAATCGCCAATGGCCTGGAGTCGTCGGTAGGGGAGAGTAAAAATAATTAGATCTTAAGCTAGCCACCAAAATCAGTAAGGATACTAAAATCGGAACTATTTTAATTTTCTTAAACAACCAAGATATATATTTTACAGTCCAAATATTAGCAATTACCATACCCACCACCATCAAACTGTCGTAATGCATCACAATACTTTTCATCTGACCTTGACTACTTAAAGAAATAATAGCTAGTTCTGGAGCTACCAAAAACAAAGGCCAAACTGACAATAATGGCAAAAAGGCAAATGGTTCCAACAACTTTCTATAATACTTAAAAGAGTCAAAATTAAAAAAATAACCTTTAACAAAAAACCATAAACTAGTTGCCGATTTAATCTCAAACAATTTTCTCTTAGCATCACTATACCAACCCATCACCCAGTGTTGTCCATTGTCAGAAAAATGAGGAATCCAGACAAAACTGGCTACATAAAAATAAACCGATGACACTAAAAACATAATCACCCCAATCTTCCTTCTTTTTGGGCTAAACAACATTCCCAAACCCAACATGGCTGTAAACAAAGCTACATTTTCTTTACAAAAAATACTCAAAATAAAAATCGGCCAGACTAATTTCCATTTCATTTTGTAAACCAACCAAAACAAGAGTAACAGCAAAAAAGGGGCAAAAGAAACACCGTGAACATCGTAGATATTAGTCCATAACAATCCAGGATTTAGCCAATAACTAGCTGACAAAATTAAAGCCACCAATTTATTTTTTAATATATCTCTAGCTAAATAAAACAAGACCACTCCTGCCAAAGCCAAAGATAAGGATTGTAAAATTAGCAACATTCGCACATCATTCCATAGCCAATAAAATGGGGCTAATAAAGCCAAGATAAAATCAGCATGAAATTGCAATCTAGAAACTCTGCCCTTAACACCAGTCAAAGAAAAAGGATAATCGTGTCCACTAGTCCAAACCGTTTGGTCGGCATTAGCCAAATCGTAACTATCAGCAAAAGATTGATATTTTCTAATCGACAAAAAAGACATGACTACTACATAAATAGCCAACATCAAAAACAATAAGAATTTATCCCAATTTTTTAAAAACTTTTTAATCATTTTTCTTTTTATACAAAACAATGTTCCGACTATAAATAATCATTTGTAAAAATAAAGTAACCATAAAAACAATATCCTTTCTGACCACCACATAAATTACTAACATTAAAGAGGCTAATAAACGCAAATACCAAAATTCAATCGGCAAAAAACTTTCTTTTTTCTTTTCTGATTTCCACCACTGGACTAAAAAACTAGACAGAAATAAAAACTGAGCTCCAAATCCCCAAACCGTCCACCAATCCAACTGAAATTGCTTAAACATGAGATTGAGAATAATTTTTGACAACTTTCAACAGATAACTTTTGACCTCATCTAAGTCAATTTTCTTTTGACCTAAACCATATTCAATCGAGAAATCTTTAATATCTCCAAAATAAGCCAGTTGTTCCATAAACAATTTCTGACTAAAAACTGAGCCATATCTAGTTTCTGTCATTAACAATGATTCGTCTAAACCAATATAGTTATTTTTTAAAATAAAATACAAATCAAAATAATCCCTCCAAACACTTCGTCTTCCAACCGCATAAACCTTAGCTGTGGCTAGATCGAAAATATCAGTATAAAGTTTTGACATAATCTTTCTCTTTAATTTGAACATCATCTAAATCTAAAATTATATTTTTAGCAAAATTCAAAGCCGGTTTAGTATATAAATTCATCGGTTGAGCCACAAAAACCCGCCTTAACCTATCTTTTCCATAAATTCTAATTAACCAGCCAATATCCTTCAAGTCTCCATAAGCCAAAACTCGATGAACTACCATAGTTTCATCTCTGTCTAAATCAACATTTGCCAATGATTTCGACCATAATTTAGATTGCAATCTCTTTGGTAAAACCTTCCTAACCATAAAAAATTATACCACAATTCACCTTAAACCATTCCCCAAAGTCCACCAACCAAGCTAACTTTTCATAACCAAATCTCCATTTCCAATCACTACTTGAGATTTTAAATCATGGAACAAATAAGCCAACACACTTGCCTTGTTTTTCATCTTACTAGTAATTACATTCCTAATATTTTTTTTCAACATCTTCTTCGATTTTTTATTTGCTTCATTTACGGTATTCCCTTTCAAGATAGACATTGCCAACAAATTAGATGGCTTCAAAAACAAACCAGCCATTTTATCAAGTCTTGGTTTATTCTCTTTCCACCTAGACATCAAAACTATATAGTCCTTCTTGTATCCAACAAAAACACCCAAACCTTTTTTAACCATATCTCCAGCTAACAACTTGGCCGAACTGCAACTTCGACTATATAAAATCAAATTCTCAAAACATTTCTTATACCCATCAACCAACAGTTCACCATCTTGACCATAAACAGCCCTTTGACTCCCGTGACCATTAATAAAAACAAAAGATATGTCTCTTTTGTTTAAATAACTAAACAGTGTCTTTTTATTCGCTTTTTTACCTTTCAAATCAGCCACCTTAACTAATTTAGTATGAGCATAATCTACCACTTCTTGGCTAAAAGCATAAAGATAGGTAGTCGGCAAATCGTAATTAGGTCTAGTTATTAAAAACATCAATCATCTAGCATTTTATAAATATTTCCATTAACCAAGTCCCTCAAATACTCCATCTGAATTCTAATAATCTGCTTACCAATTTTTGTTTCATCTCGAATATTTCTCAGCAAATCCTCTTTTGACAAAACACCACTACCACCAATACTTAACTCAAAATCATCACCATAAGCTTGGACTCTAGCCCAAACCGTTTCTTTTTCTTTTTTTCTTAAACTCTTTTTTTTCTTGATCATTTTCTAATTAACCCCATTTCTTCTAATGATTTTAGAATTTTTTTGGACAAATCACTATTTGCATCCACTTCCAATTTAACCACATTCCAAGTTACAGGTTGCCCATCCAAAGAAAAAACAATTTCATCTCTAACCCCTAAAGGTAAATTAGCGAAAGTTTTGTAAAATCTACTCCTTAAATCAGACACAACTCATTATATCAATTATTTTTTCTAACTCAAATCATCCCCCAAAAACCACCAATCAAAGCCATTAAAATATTTATAACTCCTCCAAAAGTCGATACCAATAAAA
>QMND01000069.1 GCA_003647605.1 Candidatus Shapirobacteria bacterium
ATTCGAAATTTACAAAAAGAAAAAAACCAAATATGGAGCTGACGCCTATCGCTACATTTCCAGTGTCTTGAAAGAGGCTAAAGCCCAACACAAAAAAGATTTTACAGGAAAGGACCATGAACAATCTTGGCGAGCATTTAAGGGTAAAAATTTGGAAAAACTAATTGTTCATATTATCGAAGACGAAGTTCTTTCTCTTGGTTTGAAAGTTTTGGATGGCGACAAGTTAGAAAGGACAAAAGAGAAGAATCTAGATCAAGAATTTGCCAAAGTCAAACGAAATTTGCTCATTGATTATGGCAAGTTTGGTTACCACTTGCCTGATATCGATATTGTTATCTATAGACCAAAGACTGGAAAAGTTATTGCCGTCTTATCTGGTAAGGTAACACTAAGAGAACGAATTACCCAAACTGGTTACTGGAAGATGAAATTATTATCGCAAGACTTGACAAAACATATTCGTGTCTATTTTGTAACTCCAGACGAAGATGGAACACTGACAACCAAAAACCCTGCCAAAAAAGGTAGAGCAATTGTGGAAACAGACCTCGATGGAAGCTATGTTTTAAGCGAAACAACAATCGAGGAAAGCGGTAAAGTAAAAATGTTTGATAAGTTCATTGAAGATTTAAGGCTTTTGTTAAGGTGATTTCAATAAATGCAAATAGAATCAACCACTCTTTGGGATTTCCCAAGACAGAATTATGGTAGTAGGTCACATGGAAACAACAAATATCACGGAGTTACACCTGCCCAAGTAATTTGGAATCTGTTTCAACGATATACTAAAGTAGGAGATTTAGTCATAGATCCAATGTGTGGTAGTGGAACAACTATCGATGTTGCAGAAGAATTGAACCGCCGAGTCATCGGTTACGATTTAAATTTAGTACACCCAAAAGCAATCAAAAACGACGCTCGTCAAATCCCACTTCAAGATAGTTTTGTTGATTTTGTTTTTATTGATTCTCCATATTCTGACAATATCAAATATTCTAACGACCCAAAATGTATTGGGAAAATATCTTGTGAAAATAAGCAATTTTTCGAAGAATTAGAAAAAGTTGCCAAAGAAATACATCGTATTTTAAAAGCAGGAAAAATTGTTGGTTGGGTAATTGCAGACCAATGGGTAAAAAGGAAATTTGCACCAGTTGGATTTTTAATGTATCAAATTTTAGAAAAATACTTTGAACCAGTGGATATCGTTTGTTTGACTAGACATAGCCAAACTTCTAACACTGGCATTTGGCACCATAGGGCTAGACAATATAACTTTTATCTTAGGGGTTTCAAATATCTTTTTATTATGAGAAAAATAAAATAAGGTTTTTTGTTAGAATACCACCGTGGACTATAATCAAAATTTTCAACAACAATACTCTCGTCTCAATCCTCAACAAAAACAAGCCGTTGACCAAATTGAAGGACCAGTTATGGTTATCGCTGGAGCTGGAACCGGCAAAACCCAAACTTTAGCTTTGCGAATTGCTAACATTTTACAACAAGGACAAGCTCCGCCATCTTCAATTCTGTCTTTAAGTTTCACCGAATCGGCTGTTAACAATATGCGTCAAAGATTGTTGTCTGTCATTGGTCCATCAGCTTATCAAGTCAAGATTTACACCTTCCATTCTTTTTGCCAAACCATTATCAATCACCACTTAGACCGTTTTTCTTTTGCCAAAGAAATGATAGCTATTGACCAAGTCGAAAAGATTAAAATCATTGACCAAATCATTGACGATCTACCGATCGACTCTCCTCTTAAACCGTGGGGTGATAATTATTTTTACCAAAGAAGCATTATCTCTAATATCCAACAACTCAAAAGAGAAGATATCTCTCCCTCTGACCTAGACCAACTTCTTTCTTCTCAAACTAAATTTATTGAATCGGCCATGTCTTTCTATCCGCAACTCAAATCTCTCCGTCTCAACAAAGATATAGAATCTCAGTTGTTAAAAGTCGTTGACTCGCTTCTTCATATCGACCCTACCTCTCCACTCCACCGTCAAATCGATTATTATCTTAATCTTTATCGTCAAGGTTTTTATCAAAAAGGCGATTGTTCCAAGTGTTCAGCTAAAAATCAAACCATTAATTTCAAAAATGTCTTGATTGATTTTCTAGACAAATTACAAAAAAATCAGCCCAAACAACTAGAATTTGCTCAGATATATAAACAATACCAACCACAGATTAAACAACAAGGTTTTTACGACTTTGAAGATATGATTACTCTGGTTGTCAAAGAGTTTGAAAAAGACGCCGATTTTCTGGCTGAATACCAGGAGACTATTCATTATATTTTAGTTGACGAATATCAGGATACCAATGCTTCCCAAAATAAAATTGTAGAAATGATTTCTTCTTATTTTGATCGCCCTAATTTATTTGTGGTCGGTGATGATGACCAGTCAATTTTCCGTTTCCAAGGTGCTTCTTTAGAAAATTTACTTCATTTTTACCACCAGTACCGACCTGAAGTTGTTGTTCTGACTAATAACTATCGTAGCCACCAACTCATTTTAGATTCCTCTAAATCAGTTATCCAAAACAATCAAAATCGGATCAGTCAACATATTAAACAGGTCGACAAAAGTCTCGTTTCTCAAAAAGATTATGATTCCACCCCCATCAATTTATACACCGCTTCTTCTCCTCTAGACGAGGACTATTTTATAGTTAATAAGATTAAACAACTAATTAAAAATTCAGTTGATCCTAGTCAAATCGCCGTTTTTTATCGCAACAATAAGGATGCTAACGATCTGTCTTTTTTACTCAACCAAGCTGGAATTAAACATCACTTATCTTTACCAACCAACATTCTAAAAAACAGTCACATTAATCATCTGATCCAACTTCTAAATTACATTAGTCAACCTCAACATGATTATCTTTTGGCTCGTCTACTTAATTTTGATTTTTTCAAATTTAATCAAGTTGACTTATTAAAAATTTTTTCATTCAGTCGACACCAATCAATCTCCCTGTTTTCTTTAATTTCTGACCCCGATCAACTAGACCAAATCCAACCATCTCTCAAAAAATCTACTTTATCCAAACTTAAGCGATTAGTTAAACATTTAGCTTGGGCTCAAAAACAACAACATAATCTCAATTTGGATTCCTTTTTTATTAAGTTTTTACACAAGTTTTCTATTACTAAATATTTATTAGCCCAACCAGATCATTTCAATTTACTATCTCAACTTAATGCTTTTTATCAGTTCCTCAAAATCGAACTAGCCAAAAATGACCGACTTGATTTAAAATCTTTTTTATCTCAACTTCAACAATATATAGATAACGATATTGCCATTCCTTTTGCTGACTATTCCGAGGATTCGTCTTTGGTTCAATTAATGACCGTCCACAAGGCTAAAGGTCTAGAATTTGAACATGTCTTTCTTTATAAATGCCTCGACAAGGTTTGGAGTAACCCTAGAAAAACTAACTATTTACCTTTACCCAGTGGCTTGATCAAGACCGAAATAGCTCAGTTTAGCGCCGATTCCAATGAAGAAGAACGCCGTCTTTTTTACGTGGCCTTAACCAGAGCCAAAAAACAAATCTATATTTCTTATTCTCTTCATTCAACTCAAGACAAAGATCAAAGCCCTGCTCAATTTATTAGCGAAATTGATTCTCATTTAATCGAACAAATTAAGACCAACACCAAACCCTTATCCCAGTCTCTGTCTTTGCTTTTTTCTCCTCCATCATCGCCTCTTGATCAATCAACCCAGTCTTATTTGAAAAATTATTTGTCTCAACATTATTGTCTAACCATTACCCATCTTAATTCTTACCTTAATTGCCCTTTTTGTTTTTATCTCAAAAATATTCTTAGAATTCCTATGAAAAAAAACAAGTCGGCTTCTATGGGGACCGCTATTCATCAAGCTCTGGCTTCTTTGTATCAGCAACCTCAACAGAAAATTTCTACTATTTTGGATATATTCAATCAAACCTTAGACAAGCAGGGTCTGTCTGGCAAAGACCATCAATCGGCTAGTCAACAAGGCCAAGCTATTTTGTCGGCTTATTACCAACATTATCAACCTCAAATTAAACCAGCCAAATGGCTAGAATATGATTTTAGGTCTGAAAATCTACATTTAGACCAAGTTCCTATTACCGGAAAAATTGACAAAATTGAGGTATTAGATACTAAAACTGCTGGTTCTAGTGACATAGTTGTGACTGATTTTAAGACCGGCAACCCTCAAAATAGTTCCAGTAAAGCCGATTATTTTCGCCAACTTATTTTTTATAAAATTTTAATTGACCAAAGTTATACTTTCAAAAATTATCACTTCAAATCGGCCATGATTGATTATGTCAAAGCCAAAACAGACGGCTCTTTCCGTCAATGGATCGTTGATATTGATGACCAGCAAGTCGAAGACTTAAAAAAACTAATTCAACAAACTTATCAAAAAATCCTCAATCTCGACTTTTTCTCTTTCGGTTCTCAGTGCAAAGA
>QMND01000070.1 GCA_003647605.1 Candidatus Shapirobacteria bacterium
ACTGGCAATTTATGGATCTGGTTTTAACTAAACAAATTATCTAAACAATCTAAATAAGTAGTTTAAGTTTTTTCATCTTAACCAGCATCCTTCTTACATCTCTTTTTATTTCCATCTTGCCATCACCACCTTTATAGCAAGAAATTACATAATCATAAATCTCTTTAGAATTCCTTTTTTTATTTAAAAAATCCCAAATCAGCCTTGCCGTCTCGTTTAAATAGTGAATTTTACCTGCTTCATAGTCTAACAATACCAAATCATTATCCACCTTCTCCCAAACTAAATCTTTATTCCTAATATATTTTTTCTTCATAAATCAATTTTTTCAATCAAACTATTAACCGACTCACCTATTGTATAAGAAATACGATAAACATTAGCACTCAAAACTTTATAATACCCTAAAGATCTTTTTGCTACAACTCTATTATTTAATAAACTTCTCGTCTGATCCAATAACAATATTAATGCCTCATTTTTTTTTAATTTTTCAATTCCAAAACCTGTTTTTTTATCAACCATAACCACGGCCCCAACCTCAAACTTCCCTATTTTCATTAAT
The DNA here is from genome assembly GCA_003647605.1 of Candidatus Shapirobacteria bacterium. Lineage (GTDB taxonomy): Bacteria > Patescibacteriota > Microgenomatia > UBA12405 > UBA12405 > B61-G2. The sequence continues at coordinate 566 of QMND01000070.1, forward strand.
TTAGTATCTAATTTCAGATTCAACGGCGATGTATAAACAAAAATTTTTCCCTTTTTTTTCTCCAACATGACTAAATCATCTGCAATAGGACTATAAAAATACATCAATTGTCTCAATAAAGTAGTTTTTCCACTTCCAGACTTACCTGTAATCAATACTGCCCTATTATCTTTAACGAAAGCACTTGCATGTAAAATCAATCCACCTCTCTCCTCAACCGTTTTCTTTATTAATTTACTTAAAAAAAACACAAATAAACTGGGATTCAAAAAATGATCAAAAACAAGCTCACTATCATTCATACTTGGTAAATTTACCTTATCTTTCATTGAACTTTTAATTGTCCTCAACCCTTTTGTTTTATAACCATCCAAAATTACTTTTATGTCGACTTTTTGCTTCTTAACCAAAAAGGGAGTTCCCCACCCTTCTTCAAAAAAAACTTTCCAATCATCAATCAAATACAAATTATCAGGACAACTTACCTCTATTACCACCTTAGCAATTTTCAGAAAATAAATCATACTGCAATTCTACCATCGATGTTAAAATCTATAAATGTTTATCGACAACAAAATCCAAGTAAAACTTATCCAAAAAACCCTAAAACAAAACAAAACTGTTGCTATTACTGTCACCGGAAATAGCATGCTTCCATTAATCGAACCACACCAAAAAGTCACAATCACACCAACAAAATTCTCCAATATCAAACTATACGACATTGTCGCCATCAAACACGACCAAAGCATCATAATTCATCAATGTATCTTTAAGTCAAAAAAATACTTAATCACCCATGGAATCAACAACAATTTCATCGACCCACCTACCAAACCAAATCAAATTCTAGGAACAATCATCCAAACCAAAATTTACCTTATAAATAACATGTTCCACGCCAATCAACTCAATCAACTTTCAAAACTTACATCCTACAAAATTCCATTTCTACTCCTCAAAGGAGCTAGTTGGCAAAAAAATTTTTTTGGCTACTACCTAAATCGACCAACTGCCGATATAGATATTTCGGTCAAAAAAGAAGACTATCCTCTCATTAAAAAAACACTTCTTAAACAAAAATATCGTATCAAAACCATTCCTTGGTTAAACCAAAAAAGATATCAACAAAAAATTCCCACAGTTAGTGAAATCTCTTTTTTTAAAAATCACAAAAATTTCAAATTAGAATTTGATATCCATCTACACACTATTCGATGCGCCCTCAATCCATTTTTTACCCATCCAATTTCCCGCCAAGACATGGTTAAACTAGACAAATACTTTTGGAAAACAGCCAAACAAATCAAAAAAAACATTTTTGTTCTCGAAAAAGAAAACCTTCTCTTTTATTTCTGTATGAATTCTGTCTTTCACCATGCTCTCCATGGCCTAAAACCACTAGTATATATTGCCAGCTTAATTGATAAAAAAATAATCAATTGGGACAACTTTTGGCATTTAGCGAAAAAGTACCAAGTCAATCACTACATTTATTATCCATTGGTTTACACCAAACTTTTTTTTAAAGTCAAAATACCTAAACTTGATCAGCACCGACCAAATTTAATACAACGAATCCTAATCAAACCTATTATTAACCGTAAAAGCATCTTTACCTCCCTACGCGGAGAAGTTCGTTATCAAGAATGGCTTGTAACTAAATCAGTCACTTGGTTACGACTTATACTTCTATGAAACTACTTATTGTCTACAACAATCTCAAAATTGGAGGTGTCCAAGTAAAAATCATCGACATAATTAATTTCATAAACCATCAATACCCCAAAATCAAAATAACTCTACTTCTACGCCAAAAAACAGGACCACTTCTTAAACAAATTCCCAAACACATCACCATCTTTAGTCCCAACATCAATCGTCATTCATATAAATTATTCTTTTTCCCTTTTTATATTGCCCTCAAACTTACCCAAATTAAACCCAATAAAATCCTCACATTTATGGACTATTCTTCCACCTCAACTTTAATAGCCCAAAAAATAGTCTTCTGGCAAAAAAAACCTCTCATTATCAGCGAAGACACTTCCACAATCCAAAACATTCAGTCTCAAAAAACCAAATTTTTAAGACTTCTTCTAATTAAACTGCTCTATGTTTCAGCCAAAAAAATATTAGTCATGTCAAAAACCCACCAAAAACACCTCACCAAATTTATCAACATTTCACCCAACAAAATAGTTGTTACCAAAAACTGGTTACCTATCATCTTCTCTCAAAAAATTAACAACAAAAAACAAGTTCGCAAAACTAATCATATTCTCTTTGTTGGCAGACTTGAACCTGCCAAGAACCTAACACAGTTTATAAAAATCATTAAAACAGTCACCCGACAAATACCCAACCTCAAAGTTAAAATTGTCGGCAACGGCTCTCAACTCAAAACATTAAAAAAACTCAGCAAACAACTTCAACTTCAAAACCACATAAAGTTTATTTCAGAAACCACCTCCCCCCAAAAATACTACCTCCAATCCTCTTTATTTTTACTCTCCTCCAACTACGAAGGTTTCCCTCTTACTATACTCGAAGCTACTCATACCCACTGTTTACCTATAGTCCCCAATCTCAAAGAAATTACAAGTTACTTTAACAAATATAAAAAATATCTAATCTTTAATTCCCCAAAACAAGCAACCCAACAAATATATTATCTGCTAACACATCCAAAACTGCGCCAGAAATTAACAAACCATTACGCCAATCAAACTAACAAAGAACAATTTGTTAATTTACACAATACCGTCAAACACATCATTTTTGCTTAACTTTGATTATTTTTAATATATTTTTTCTAAAATCTTGTTTCGTAAAAAAGTTCGCCTTATCTACACAAGCCTTTGACTTAATCTCCATTTTTTCAAACCTCTCTACGGCTTGAGTTAACCCTTTAGCAGAATAATCATTAAACAATACACCATTTTTACCATCATCAATAATCTCTCTTGGACCACCGGCATCAAAAGCAATCACCGGCAATCCAGTAGACATTACTTCCACTAATGCCATCCCAAAGTCTTCCCCTTTGGAAGCAAACACACAGGCTTTCGCCCTAGTAAACATCTTAAACAAATCCCTATCTTCCACAAAACCCACAAGTTCAATATTTTTTTTAGCCTTCACTTCCAAATAAGATCTCATCTCTCCATCACCCACCACAACCAATTTTTTGCCATTTTTATTAAAGGTTTCGATAATCAATTCAAGTCCCTTGTCAAACACCAATCGACCAAAATAAATGTAGAAATCTCGCTCAGCTTCCCCCACCTTACCTTTTAACTTCTTAATTGGTGGATAAACAACTACCGAATCTCTACGCCAAAACTTGGCCACTTTCCCTTTGGTATAAACAGAGTTAGCTACCACAACATCAGGTCTTTGAGCCGCCACAAAATCCCAAATCCTCCTCTTTTTCAATAAAAAAGACAATACATTCGCTCCCCAACTATATTTTTTACTCATTAAACTTCTTTCTGTATACAATCTTTTTGCCGGTGTATGAACATAGCAAAGATGTAAAACATCAGGCCTAGTTATCACCCCACCTGCACCAAAACCAAAAGTAGAAGAGATAACCACATCATAGGCAGACAAATCCAATCTTTCCCAAAAATTAGCTGAAAAAAACAAAGCCATAGCCCGATAATAAGGCAATTTAGTTAAAAAAGGGATCTTGTCTATCCACCAACACACGACTTTATTCGTATTTTCTATAATAAATTTGTTTTTCTTTTCACCTCTGTCTATATACAAAGTATACAAATCTGAATTAGGAAACATTTTTAATAACTCAAACAAAACCCCAGTCGCCCCTCCATACTCTCCCACAAAATCATGAACTATGGCTACTTTCATAAATTTTTTACCCTGTTTTTAAAC
>QMND01000071.1 GCA_003647605.1 Candidatus Shapirobacteria bacterium
AACAAATCCACTTCTATATTTGTTTTTAACGAAGTCAAGGGAGTTTTTAATTCATGAGAAGCATTGGCCACAAATCGGCTCTCTTTTTTCATGGCATCCTCAATTGGTTTTAATGTTTGTCCAGCTAAAAAGTAGCCTGCTGTGGCCGATAAAACCAAAATCACTCCATTGGTATAAATTAATAAAAATAAAACTCTATTTCTAAAATGATCTAAATCTTGTTGCATAAACCTGCCCAATCTATGGTGCTCATCGGTTGTTTGTAAGTGTTGTTCCATTCTTCTAAAACTTCGTCTAAATTGGATACCTAGGCGATGATAAATAAAAAAACTAAAAGATAAACTAATCAACATAATGATGATTAGATAATAAAAACTCAATTTAAGTCGGACTAATTCAAACATGTTTATCCTATTTTATACCCCAAAGATCTAACTGTTTTGATTAGGGGGGGTAAGTCAGGGAACTGTCGGTCAATTTTTTTGCGCAAAGAAGCCACATGAGCTTCCACCGTATTTTCCAATACATCAGCATCAAAATCCCAAACTTTTTCTATAATTTGTGCTTTATTTAAAACTTGGCCTTGGTGTTGCATTAAATATTCCAAAATAGTTATTTCCTTTTTTGATAAATCTATTTTTTTCTTATTTCTCCACACCTCATAACTTAAAGTGTTTAAACTTAAATCTTTAACTTTCAAAACAATTTTTAGTCTAACTGGTGGTCGTCTGGACAAGGCCTTAATTCTGGCTAACAATTCTTCAAAATCAAAAGGTTTGCTTAAGTAATCATCGGCTCCTTGATTTAAACCTTTTATTTTGTCTTCCACTTGGCTTTTAGCTGTTGACATTAAAATAGGAGTTTGTTTACCTTCTTGTCTTAGTTGTTGGCAAATTTCTAGACCGTTCATTCTAGGTAACATAATATCCAAAATAATTACATCGTAATTTTCAGCGGAGGCCAAATCATAGCCTAATTTGCCGTCTAAAGCTATATCGACTGCATAGAACTGGCTTTCCAGACCATTTTTAATGGCTTTGGCAATTTTTTCATGATCTTCTATTACTAAAATTTTCATCTCAGCCATATTCTAACAATTTACTGAAAAAAGCCTGAAACTTTTTATTAATTGGTTTTCAATTATTGATATCATCGAAGCTTTGGTTAGTACTAAACATAAAGTCTCTATAGGAGAGCAAGTATTAGCTAGGATTAAAAGAATCAGACACAACCTCACAGGATACAAATTTAACGAACTGTTGTATAATAGTTTATATAGACAATAAGTATCATATTTCCCCATCAGAATTATAAATATAAGTTTAAAACAAAAAAATGGAAAGAATGAATGAATTATCTAGAAGAACTGGAGTAGAAATTTCTTTTCCTGTTTATTGCCATCCTATCAAAGATACAACCGGTTCTAATCAAAAAAATTCTCTAGAATTGTTACTGCCAACATCTTTAGCTATTGTTGTTACAGTCTGTGGTTGTGGGAAAACACAAACACCAACACAAACACCATCAAAAGAGAGCTCGGTTCCGACACAAGAAACCTTTAATCTAGTTTTAGAAGACTTTAGTGAAACATTGGAAGTAATAACAAGGGCACGAGAGAAAACATCTTTAACACAGGTTGAACAATCAAATAATATAAACCTACCTGATGTTAATGAGCGACTACCTGAATTACCTGGTCCTCCTCTTCCTGGTGAAGAATGTCCACAAAGGACATTTAAAATTACTTTAGTTAACAATCCAAGCCAAATCACTGTCGGGAAACAAGTGATTAATCCTGTTTTGTCAGGTGGAGGGCAAGAACAGTTTGCCGTTCTTCCCGATTCTCGACTAGCTTGCGCTATAATTGGAACACCTGGAAATAGTCAGGAAGCCCTAGTAATAAACGAAGGATGGTCGGATGGAACAGCCGAATTTGTTTTTCCTCCCAATGCCTATTATTTTGGAGAAACGCCAACCAATTCTTCTCTTCCATTAGAAACTCAAGCAGAAATAATGGCCAGGTTAAGTATTCACTGGGAAAGATTTTTAGTTTTAGACGAGAGATTAAAGTCAGGAGATACTGATGTAGACCTTCAAATAGCCGCTCTTCATGATTATGTGAGTCTTTTGAATCTTTTACAAATATTAGCCAAAAACAATCCTTCGATGGCTAATGAAATATATGATTACATAGGTAGTGTTTTGTTATTTAGGCAAGAAACATATGTTAATATTAATAATAATTGTTCAGAAGAAAGCAGGGTTAAACCAGAGTATTTACAAAGGCCCATTGATGTTGTTCTTCATAGAGATCAAGAAATAGTTAATTCTCCACCATTAATTGCCTCTTTAGCCTTGGAGCAAGCTCAAATCAGACAAGAAGTTTCTGATTTTACAGGAAGAGTTGATTTAGTAAAAAGTGTTTTATATATTTATTATTTTCAAGATATTAAAGAAAGCTACCAAGAAACAAATTTTTCAATTTTAAGCTGGTTATTACCAGGAGAAGATTTCGAAAGATATCAAAGAGAGGATGCTCTTTTCTCTGATTGGATGGAAGAAAAGAAAGAGGAATGGGTAAGTAATCATGGAGGGACTCTGGAGCAAGCCTATCAACAATATTTACAAAACTATGGTGTTTCTTCGGAAAAAGTTCCTTTTGTTGTTTTTAATGTCAACATTTTGAACCGGTTGATGTTGGATGACTTAATCCAAGAAAGGGGTTTGAGACAAAACGAGTTAGAGAAAATTATCAAAGATGTTTTAATAACAGCCTTTAATAATTATGGACAAGCAAGACAAATTTTTCTTGGTCAAATGGCTGGCCAACTAGCAGATCCAGGTTTTCGTGAAGAAGTTAGGTGGACACTGGAAGAAATGCGGGAAAATGGTACCAATTTTCCTGACGGCATGACAGTTGATAATTTAATGGCGCAGTTAGATCAAACAGACTTTTCTATTTTTGATGAAGAAATTCAGTCAGCAACGGAAAAATTAGCTAAAGAAATAAGAGAAAGTTTACAATATTTAGGTAAAATTCAGGAAATTCAATTACGAATTCCCACGGGAATTTTAGATTTAGGCAAAGAAGAAGTTATTATTCAAGAGGCAGATGGTTTAGCCTTTTATCGTTTTTATGATGAGGATGGAAAGGAAGTCACTATCTCTGGAAAAATAGTTGATGATAATGGCAGAGCAATTAATTTAACTCAACCATACGGGTTTCACTCTGTTAATTGGCAGTTCATTTCTGACGATAATACTAAAGTGGTAAATTCCGATCAAATTAAAATTGGACAACTTTCTTTGTGGAGTACTGTCCCCAGAGAAAACATTTTGGATAGAACAAATGATTTAATTGGTAACAAACCATTTGTAGATTTAGAAAATGTTCAAGAAACACACATTAATCTTAACGGAAAGAGATTTGTCCGTTTAGCTTTTTTCCCCGATAAAAACGGAAATACTACAATAGGAGCAATTGTTAAAACCAAAGATAATTCTGGTGAAGAGACAGAAGAATTTTGTTGGTTTATTGATTTAATTAATCAAGGTTCAGAAAAGGTAGAAAAATATGAACAAAGATATGGGTCAGAAATACGATTATTACCAGGGTTTTATGGGAAAAATGGTGAATCTTTAAATGAAATACTTGAAGTCATTTTTGGCGGGAGTGCAATTAGAACAAGTGAAGGTTTTCAAAACTTAGACCCCAATATTCTTTTAAGACAAGCTCTTGCCGAAGCATTAATACAAACACCTCAACCAACTAATGTTTTTGGGGTGATGATACCAAAAAAACCAATTAGTAATCTTGAAGGAGAAACCTCTAGTCCTCAAACAGGAGTTCCTGTTTATGTAGCAATTAACCATAATCAAAGTGCTACTGATTGGCTTCGTTTATCTACATCTTGGCAAAAAGAAGATGAAACACAAATGTTTTTAACAGGCGCAACCTTAGTACAATTGGAACCTTATAAAGTTAACCCACAAATTGTGAAAATTGATGGACAAAATTTCTATATTTTAGCAAGAGTCAATAGACCGGAAGGAAAAATAACTGATAATTTAGTTGGCTGGCAATTATTTAGATCTTTGTTAGAGAAAAATTTATCGAGAGAAGATGAAGCCACAATGGCCTTATTAGTACCAGTTGATAAAATAAAAATAATTAATAACGAATCTTGGATCAACAGACTATGGGAAGCGGGGGGATTAAAAGATATTTTAAGCTTAATGGCTTATTTTAGCTCTTTAGCAGTTTTGGGTGAATTAAACTTAGCAGCCCCAGAAGGATTATTAGTTATTAATCAAATAGTGGCAGAAATGGCAATGAGAACGGGAACACCTAGAATTATTGCCTATTTACTATTATTGGAGTCAGAAAAAATAAAAGTGGTTACCGAAT
>QMND01000072.1 GCA_003647605.1 Candidatus Shapirobacteria bacterium
ATCTATTAAAAGAGGTGGACTGATTTTGTTTCCTTCTGATACGGTTTATATATTGGCCGTTGACCCTTTAAATCAAAAAGCGGTTGATAAATTGTTGGCTTTTAAAAACAGGTGGACAGGTAAAGCCATTTCTATTGCAGTCAATAGTCAAAAGATGGCTAAAAGATATGTTCAACTATCTGATAATGCCAAAAATATTTATCAAAATTTATTACCCGGTCCTTTTACGATAATTAGCCAAAGTAAAGAAAAAATGGCCAAGGGGATAGAAGCCGAGGATAAAAGTTTAGGTGTTAGAATTCCAGATAACCAATATATTTTAGATTTGATTAAATTACTAAATAGACCGATTACAGCCACCTCAGCCAATTTATCTGGACGATCACCGCATTATTCTGTGGAATCTTTTCTAAAAAGATTATCAGATAAAAAGAAAAAAATGATAGATGTGGCGGTTGATGCCGGCAAATTAGCTAGAAAAAAACCATCAACTGTAATCGATAGTCGAGATTCAAAAATTAAGATATTAAGAGAGGGCGATATGTTAATTTCTTCGGCTGAAAGGTTTATATCCAAGTCAGAAAAAGAAACTATTAAAATCGCTAATTTTCTTTATAATCGTTTTGTCAAAAAAAGACAAAGTAGTAAAGCTTTGGCATTTTGCCTTAAGGGAGAGTTGGGAATTGGTAAAAGTGTTTTTAGTCGAGCTATAGCTAAAAATATGGGAGTAAAAGGAAAAGTTTTATCTCCAACATTTACTATTTGTAACGAATATAAAACTAGGTTAAAACACAAAAAACTTGTTCACATTGACCTGTATAGGATTCAAAATGATTTTGAATTGGAAGAGATTAATTTTTTGGATTTATTTAAAAAAAATATAGTAGCTTGTGTTGAATGGCCTGAAAATATGGGCAAAAACAAGTTTGAAAAATTAAAAAAAAAGGCAAAGATAGTTCTGCTTAATTTTAAATATTTGGCCAAGAGAAAGAGAGAAATTAATCTAAGTCGATAAAGTGAAAACTTTTACTGAAGTTTATACATTCTTTTTTTAAATCGACCGAATCATTGTGCACACATTGAACCGTATACTTCAGACCCTGATATTCGGTGTCAAAGATGGTTTGTGATTTGGTGTCGTAACGGAAGGTATCCTGCGCCCCTAAACGAAAATCGGAATCAAAGTGACGACTGGGATAAATCCACGACCAATCATTACCCACATGGATAACAAAATTATTTCTAGAGTCATCGCTAAAAATATAACGACGAGATGGCCCGCCATTGTCTTTGTAAAGTTTTCGTTGAGAAAGATATTTAACTCGAAAATTGTCTTGAGGGGAAGAATAGTCTTTAAATTGAGTTTGTGTCGGTGTGGGGGAAGATGTAGGCGATGAAGACGGGGCCGGAGAGAAATCTGGGGTTGAAATGCGAGTAGGGGCGGGAGCGTAAAAGTTGGAAGAATTCTCGACAACTAATTGTTGAGACACATAGGAAGACATTAACAAGTATAGGTATAAAGAAAAAACGATAAAAGCAAGAGAGATTAAGAAGAGAAAAAAGAATGAAGATGTGTTTTTGTGTGAGGCAGTCATAGATTAATAATAGTTAGAAATGGAGAAATAAACAAGAAGAAGAGAAAAATTATATAATAGTGGGATGAAGATATTGGCCATAGAAACTAGTTGCGATGATACTTGTGTAGCCATCTTGGACAATCAAAAAATATTGTCGAATGTGATTTCTTCGCAGATAGATTTGTTCAAAAAATGGGGAGGGGTAGTGCCAGATATTGCCAAAAGGGCACATCAAGACAGAATTTGGCCAGTAGTAAACGAAGCTTTAAAAAGAAGCGGATTGATGAAAGACAAAGATGGTATAGATGAGGCGATGAAAAAAGTTGATTTGGTGGCCGTAACTCAAGGCCCTGGTTTAGCAATCGCTTTGGGGGTGGGAATTGATGTGGCTAAAGAATTGGTTACAAAATATAAGAAAAAATTGGTAGCGGTCAACCATATTGAGGGGCATATTTTGTCTAATTTTTTGAAAAATAGAAATGGCAAACCAAACAGAAAAATAAAGTTTCCAACCTTGGTATTAACCGTATCTGGAGGTCATACTAAATTGGTATTGATGAAAGGGATAGGAAAATATGAAGTGATAGGACAAAGTTTGGATGATGCGGCCGGAGAGGCTTTGGATAAAGCCAGTAAAATGTTAGGCTTTTCATATCCAGGTGGTCCAATCATAGAAAGATTGGCCAAAGAGGGGAATAAGAATTTTTTGAAATTACCTAGACCAATGAGTCAATTTAAAAATTATGATTATTCTTTTTCTGGTTTGAAAACTAGTTTTTATTATCAAATTAGAGAATGGAAAAAAGAAAGAATAAGTAAAAGAGCCAAAGATTTGGCGGCTAGTTTCCAAAACGCAGTTTTTGATTCTTTGTTGATAAAACTATCTAGAGCCATAGATGGATTAAAACCAAAAAGTTTATTGGCTAGTGGTGGAGTCATGGCTAATTTGGAATTGAGAAAAAGATTAAGAAAATTGGCCAAAGAAAAAGGATTACCTGTTTATATGCCATTCAAAAAAGAATTAAACACTGATAATGGAGCTATGATTGGAATAGCTGGATATTATAAATACAAAAGAAGTGAGTTAATAAAAAAGGTAGATAGATTAGAAAGACAGTCTAGGTTGGAGTTGTAAAACTAAACACCACGCCTAAAAACAGCTGGCCAAGGAACATAGGAAGATGAGAAAGTTTTTTGATGGATAATTTCTCTATTTCTAGTAACTTTCCAGTCGAAAGCTGTCTTGAGTCCAGCAACCGGATATTCTTCTCTGACTAATTTCCCAGGAGGTAAATTAGGATCATTAATATATCTAGTGGGAGGCGGAGGTGACCAACCCCACTTCTTGTAATTAGAAATTTCAACTTTTCGGCCATCGTCGGTGCCATAGATTTCATAGACAAGTTGGCGTTTGTCGTCGTTATAAGTGCTTTGAATTAAAATATGATGAGCAGTATCGTTGATAAAGGTTAAGTCCGGTTTAGGAATGAAAACGGTGGCATCATAACCAGGTGGCGAATCTTCTTCATAATAAGAAACTCGAAAAGCATGGGGGCGACGATCGATAATATCTAAACCAGCATCGAGCATAGCTCTAAAAAGAGTGGTGGAAACCTGACAAATGCCACCACCGACATCTAGTTCCGTCCTTCCTTGTCTAATAATGTAAGCCTGATGATAACCAGCCGAAATACTAACTTCACCCAAACTTTTGATGAAGGAAAATTTTTGACCAGGGGGAACTAGAATACCACTAACAACCGAAGCGCCCCTAGCCACATTCATATTCCTGATTTTAGAAGAATGATGAAAAGTGGAAACTCCTCTACCTAATAATTCTTTAATACCCAAGTTATTAACATCTTGAGTACGAACGATTGGTTCGATAGTGCGCAAAGGAATTTTGAGAGTGATAGAGGCTGGGGCTTGGGGGGAAGATATTAGTTGTTTGAAAGCTTGATTAATGTCTTTTAATAGTTGGGGTTGATCAATAAAGAAGCCAGGGCGAGCAGGTTTAAACTCAATCACTTTTTGGTTTTGAAAACGAAAAACGGCATTGACAGGATCTTTTTTAATACTCTGATTCGTTTGTTTAATAAAAAAAGATAAAGAGGTTTCTTTGATGGGTTGGGTAAAATCCAGCCAAGAAATTAGGTTTTTGTCATCAATCTGGATGTCGTCTATGTAATAATCTGGGTTGTTTAAAATAATACTGTGTCCTAAAAGTTTGGTAGCATTACCCATCATTTGCTGGGATTGAGTTGGATTGGGTAGAGAACCAATAGTTTCTACAGTTAAAAACAGCGGTTGATCGAAGTTAAAATTAACCAAATAGTTGATAATTTCTCGAGAAGCAGATTTTTCATCCAACTTATAACCAAGTTGTCCTGGTTTTAAAGTAAGACCATGATTAGGAGCTAGGAGGATTTCGGTAGGGATGAATGGTTTAGAAATTTGAGCCGATAAGGTAGCAATTAAGTTGCCAACTAGTAGTGGGTCAGTTTGAATTTTGAGTTGATAGTTTTTATCCTTAAAAAAGGCAGATAGGGGTTGAAAAGAGTTAGGAAAAAGTTGGACTAGGCTATCTTGTTTGTTAACAGATGCTGAAATGGAAGACAATTTGATGGTAGTTGCAAAATTACCAGATTTGATTTGAATCATATTTGGTAAGGAAAAAAGTTGGTCAAATTTTTGAGATGCCTGGGAAGGGTCAAGGTTAGAAAAGTCGTAATGATTCAAAAAGGTTTTATTGAGAGTTTGAGGAGAAAGATAAATTTTGGCAAAGTAAAAAAGAGGTAAAGAAAGAATAGAAA
>QMND01000073.1 GCA_003647605.1 Candidatus Shapirobacteria bacterium
AAAAATTGTAGCAACAACTATACCTACAAAAGCATTACAATCAACACCAACAGTTGCAATTTCAATGCCATCAGCAATTCCAACCATCGATCCAACCGCCGATTGGAAAACATATAAAAACGATGAATATAAAATTGAATTTAAGTATCCAAAACATTGGAGGTATAAAAAAAGAGACAAGACAGTTGTTGGACAAGAAATTTGGTTTGGAACAGGAGATTGGAAGAACGTGATTACTTTTTATGTTAATAAAGATAAGTATCTTAGTTTTACTAAAGATGGCAAGCATGTAACATGTCAAGAAAGAGGCGGGGACGAAATTACAATAGGTAACAATAATGAGGGATTAATAGAACATATTTCGGCTACCCAGAGTCCAGCCCAAGACTGGGTATGTTTTGAAAAAAACAATTTGTCTTATGAGTTTCAACACATTTATGGTTTTGTTGTTGACAGTAAAGATGTTTTTGATCAAATTCTTTCAACTTTTAAATTCACGGATTAAATAAGCACAAAACTAAAGTAATTTCATTTCAAAAACTCATTTTTTTTGCTAAATTCCTTTGTCTAGGTCACGATACATATGAGACTGACCGATACCCATTAAACTAAGACATTGGTGCATTGAATTAAGGAGGTAAAAATGACAAGAGGTAGAATACCCAAAAAAATTAAAGATGAATTATTAAAATAAGACATACTCAGAGTCCACCAATAAGTTTATTACTATTCTGACAATACAATCTTTGTTTTCCAGAAATAGTTTTTCCTATTTTTCATGAGATTAATGTAACAAAGTATTGATAAATTAGAAATAGTCAATTAGTTAGGTTAAAAAGTGTGTTTTTACCTCCACGAAATGTCCCTTAACTCAAAAAAGACTAAATTAATTATCAATAAATTAAGGCTGATTCCAGGCTTTTTTTAATTGTTAAATTTTCTCGTTTTTGTAACTGCCAAAATTCTGGTTGATTATCAACAAAAACCATGGCTGGGCCTCTGATAATTTTCACTGATATACTAGTATCTTCACTAACTATTTTTGTTGGTTGTTGGTTAGTAGGATTGTTAAGAGCAACACCGATACCTTGTACAAAAACAGTATTACTAATACTTTTAAAATATCCAGTAGAACCAAAGGGGGTGGCAACAATTAACCCATCAGCTAAAAGTGTAGTGTCGACAGGAGAGGTAGAAACTTGAAAACGTAAAGCAGAACGGGGATTTTTAGCCTTAATATTAATTTCATTTAAGGCAATGAAGGTTTGTTTTTTAAAATTAGCTTGAAGTTTAATATATCGTTTGGGTTGGATGCGTTTGTTAATAATATCTTGGATTAAAGATTCGAGACGAAATTGTGATTTACAATGGTTACAAATATTGGAAAAACGCAACGGTAGTTTAGGAATGCCAGGAAATTTTTTTTCGGCTCCCAAAATAGAACCATCTCCACCGATAGTAATAATTAAATTTAGTTGATCTTTGTATTGATTAACAATTCTAATGGTATTAGAGTCAATTTGATGGTTGACCGAATTATATATTTTTATAGACATAAACTAAAGTATAAAGTATTTTGTGGCAAAAATGACAAAATGCATTTATGTTAACAGATGAAGTAAGAATAAAAATTAAAGCTGGTGACACAGTGGCAATGGAATGTTTCACTAAAACGACGAGTAGTCATGAGGCTCGGCTCGTTCCTCAACTCAAATAGTTAAGACTATTTTTTGTTAAATAACACTTCTCCATTTCTCGACCTCGTTGCACTTTCACTTGGGTTTTTATAAAATCAGCCAATAAATATGACAAATCCAATTCGACAACATCATTTCTTCCAAAAAGAAGTTGTTAAACTTATTAAAAGAGGGAAGAAACTTGGCGAAGCAGGTGATATCATTTCCAATTCCTTTTAAAAATATAGATTTGTGTTAAAAAATCTTGACTTTCTATAATTTGCTCACCAAAGTTAGGTTTATATCGAAATTCGATTAACCTTTTTTTTATTTAACCAATTTTTCTTACACTTAAACATGTATTAACATAAAGTATGGGACTCAAAAAAATCACAAGTATCTAATGCTCAAGTTAGTGGGATAAACTTTTTGATTTTGTTCTTCCTTTTTTCAAAATGCTATGATTAATTATATTATGTTAAAACTGCCCCAACTTCTAAAACAATATCGTCAACAACACCAAGCCTTGCCAGCTTTTAATATTGATTCATTTGAAATTTTTCAAGCCGTCGAAAAAGCGGTAATTCAAACCAACTTGCCCTGTATCGTTCAGCTTTCTTCTCACGAAGATGACTTTATTCAAGCCGAAAAACTGTTTCTTTTGGTTCGCAAAGCCAATGCAGAAGGTTTACCAATTTATCTCAATATGGATCATGGTCATGATTTGGCTCGATTAGAAAAATTAGCCAAATTGGGTTTTGATATGCTTCACTTTGACGGTTCTGATTTAGATTATTCTAAAAATTTGAATATAGCCACTGATTTTAGTCATCATCTTAAAACCATTAACCCTAACATTGTAGTTGAGGTCGAGTTTAATAAAATTATTAGTGTTGGTCATCAGATATCACCAGAAAGTTTTACTAAAATCGAACAAGCCTTGGAGTTTATGCAAACTAGCCAAGCCGATCTTTTGGCTGTTTCTATCGGTAACTTGCATGGTGTCAATCTTGATCAACCCGAACGGCTCGATTTAGATTTATTGGCCAATATTAGCCAACATTTTTCCGACCAAGCTCTTTTCACTTTGCATGGCGGATCTGGTATTTCTTTAGATCAAATTAAACAAGCTATTTCTTTAGGTATAGTCAAAATTAACATCAATACCGATCTTCGCTTGCTTTTCAAAAAAAGCCTCAAACAATCTCTGGCTAACGATCCTTCGCTTCGAATTTATAACTACATGGCTCTACCTATTTCTCAACTTCAACAAATTATCCAACAAAAATTAATCGATTTTACCCATGTCTGATATTCTTTCCATTGGCGCTCCCACTGTTGACATTTTTATCAAATCAGACAGTTTTGTTTTAGACAAGCCTTTTATTCGTCTTCCTTATTCTTCTAAACAAGAAATAAGTCAAAGTTTAATTACTTCAGGTGGGGGAGGTACTAATTCGGCTGTCTCTTTTTCTAGATTAGGTCTCAAGGCTTCTCTTTTGTCTTTACTAGCTCAAGATAATTTATCACCTTACATTCTGTCTGATTTGGATCAAAATAAAGTTGATTTCAAGCTATCCCCTCAAATTAAATCGGAAACAACCGATTTTTCAATCATTGTGGTGGCCAGTGATGGTGGTAGGACCGTTCTGGTCAATCGAGGTAATTCTAGACTAGAAGCCAGTCAAATACCATGGAAATCTTTGACTAACTACAAATATTTTTATATTACTTCTTTAGAAGGCAATTTAGATTTATTAGAACAATTGGTTGGTTTTGGTCTAGAAAATAACATTAAAATTGCTCTCAACCCAGGTTCTAGAGAGTTGGCTCAAAGGCAAATACTTTCCAACTTTTTAAAATATGTTGATTTTTTATTACTTAATCAACAAGAAGCTGAAACTCTAGTTAATTTAAAATCAACAGATTTCAATTTTTGGACTACCATCAAAACCCTACCAGCCAGAGTTGTAGCGGTTACCAATGGTCGACAAGGAGCTCACATTTTTTCAGCCGATCAAACTTTTTTCTCTCCTATTTTAAATACCCAACCTGTTGATGAAACTGGAGCTGGAGATGCCTTTGGTTCGGCTTTTGTGGCTGGGCTTTTCTATCAAAAAAATCTAGCCACTTGTTTAGATTGGGCTATCCATAACTCAGCTTCGGTTGTTTCTCATCTAGGCGCTAAAACCGGCCTCCTGTCTCTAGAACAGATTGAAAATAAAAATTAACTATCTTGTCTTTTGCATCTCCAACGGGACCCACCTGCAACAGCTGTGACCTGTAGGCACTGCGGGCAGGTTGCCACGTCACTTCGTTCCTTGCTTTTGCTTACTTTTACTTTTTCTCCTAACTTATCAACAAAAAACACACTTTGTCATCGTGAGGAGTTACTTAAGCAACGACACTACGATCCCGTCGGAACTAAACCTTACTGTTGGTAATAAACAAATTGTACTTGTCAATCTACTGTCTAGTTTCTAATCCGTTCTTAGTTTCTACATCCAAATCATATTCGTCCGAAAACCAAAAAAGAAAACCTGGAAATTGCAGATATCTATTTTTTACTGCATTATGAAACCTACCCATGTTTTGCACAACTAAAGCCAGGTCATCATCAGGACCAACTTCCACTAGATAAAAACCACCTTGACCATCGGGGCAGGATACAGTTCCATTTTCAGTGTTATAGAC
>QMND01000074.1 GCA_003647605.1 Candidatus Shapirobacteria bacterium
ACTCAAACTTTTGATTAGTTTTTTTGTGAGAGTATTGCTGTTATAATTTATGATAATGACACTTAATTTATTATTTTGTGTAGTGCTGTGAAGTTTTTTTTGCATATTTTATTGACTTTTTGTTTTATCTTATCATTTTTGTTTCCAAGACAGGTGTTTGCTTTTACATATTTTGAGGATGATTTTTCCGCAAATTTGGATAAGTGGACACGACCATATGATGGTTATAGTTTGGATGGTAATGAAAATCCGATTGTGGGAACGTATGGTTGGTATCTGTCTGAAGGAATATTAAAAGGAGAAGCTGGATATTATGAAAGGTCGTATTTGTATCCGAATATAGGAACAACATTGACTTCGTTTGAATTCCAAGTGGAAATGGAGAACAAGAATGGAGTTGATCAGTCTTTTTGGTTTTTTGCTTCACCTGATCATCTTAATTTTTATGAGATAAATTTTAGGTTTGATGAGCCAGATTGGTCTCAGGACCATAACAATATTACTTTGAGTAAGAGTGTTAATGGTACGTATGTAAGGTTGGATACAGCTTATGGGAAATCTGAAAATAATCCAAATAAGTCGCTTGATTTTGATATTACTCAGAATGAGAGACACGAGGCGAAGGTTGTGTTTGATGCTGGTCATATAAAAATTTACTTTGACTCTGTATTAGTAATAGATTATGTGGAAGTTAATTTGTTAAATCCTGGTGCGATTGTTTTTAGAAATTGGGGAGGGGCTTTTTATCAAGGGTCGTATGGTCGTGTTTTAAATCATTTTTATCATATCAAAGTCACGTCGGTTGGAGGAGAAGAAGACAAGGACAAAGTTATTATAGTTCCTGGATTAGGGGCGAGTTGGAACAGTGAGGCCATGTTAACTGGAGTGACGGGGCCGGCTTTGGAGTGGAAATTGCCAACTTTTGTGAAAAATTACGATGCTTTGGTGGATACATTGAAAAATAAGGGTTATAAAGACGAATCGATGGTTGGGGTGGAAGAAGATCCTGATTTGTATGTTTGGGCCTATGATTGGCGAAGACCGTTGGAGGAAATCGTTGGCAATTTTCATAGTTTTGTAAATGAAAAAATTGCTTCAAACGAAAAGTTTAGCATTGTAGGTCATAGTTTAGGTGGTTTGGTGGGTAGAATGTGGGCTCAGGCTAATTCAACCGATTCTCGTCTGCAAAAAGTTATAAGTTTGGGCAGTCCTCATCAGGGGGCTATAAAAGCCTACAAGGCTTGGAATGGGGCTGATTTTGGTGGTGGTTTGAGTGGAATAGCTTTGAATGTTTTGTTGCAGTTGCACAAAAAAGATTTTCCTTATTCTTCGGTGGAAGCAGTTCAGAATTTTAGTCCCTCACTAAAAGATATTTTACCTATTTTTAATTTTGCCAGAAGAGGTGGTGATTTGGTCCCCTATTCTGATTTAAATACAGTTAATGATTATTTACAAAGTATGAATGTTTCCAGTGGTGGGGTAATACCATTGTTGACGACAGTGGCTGGTTGGGGGGTTAGAACTGATGAGTATATGTCCTTGGGGAGTCGAAACTTTTTTGATAGATTGTTGAACAAATGGGTGGATGGGAGGCCGATTAATTACCAACTTAATTCTTTGGGTGATGGGACGGTGTTGAAAAAGAGTGCGGTTTTGACTGGGGCCACAGAGGAATTGGTGCCTTCGACTCACGGCCAGGTGGTTGATCAAAGCATAGCACTTGTTTTAAATGAGTTGGGTTTGGATTTAGATGGAATAGTGGCAGGGAAAACGGTCGATTTGTCGAAGGCGATTGTTTTTAGCGTAGCTTCGCCGGTTTCTTTGGATGTTAGTTGTAATGGTGGTATTAGTCAGCAATCAGACGAGACTGGTTGGCTGGTGGTGGAGAACGATGGAAGTATTAACCAATGTCAGGTTAATGTTTTGCCAGTGGGTAATGGGGGTAGATATCATTTGGTGGCAGGTAAGGTAGATGATGATCAGGGTTGGCAGTATTTTGAAGATGAAGTTGGAAGTGGCCAAACCAAGAGTTATTCTTTTAAAATTAGTGCTGATAAATTGATTTTGTCGGGTGGATTGGCAACTATGTATGATTTGGTTAAGAAAGATTGTCAGAATTTGTTGGTTGATTATAGTGGTGATGAGGATTTGTTGGCTTGTGTTGATTTGGCAGATCAGAGAAACTATTTGTCTTTGGTAGACAGAGTTTTTTCTTTCAGAGGTAGGCAAAAAGAATTGGTGGTTAGTCAGAGAATTATTGTTAAGTTAGAAGATATCTTAAGTATGGAATTGGCTAACGGTAGTAGTTTGATTAAGGCACAGGCTAGTTTAAAGCAGGTTAAAATTGAGAGGTCTTTGGTAGAGAGAGTGGAGAGATTAAAGGAGGCTAAAGGGATGGCTTTGACTAGTTTTGGAGCGGTTAATTATGACAAAGCTTTGGTTTTGATTAGGTCAATGGAGGAGTTGATAAATAAGGCTGAGTATAGCCGAGTTGAGGCTGAAGCCAAATTGGTGGACAAGTATTTTAGATTGTTGTGGTAGTGGTTGTTAGAGGATTCGAACCTCTGACCTCATCGATGTGAACGATGCGCTCTAACCAACTGAGCTAAACAACCAGATGATGAAATATAACATTTTGAGTAGAAGAAATAAAATAGCTTTTGGGTTGTGAATGGTAGCTAAGAGTTGTAGAATAATGATTATGAAAATAAATTGGAAATCGCAAACAGCTTCTTTTGGTGGTTTTATTTTGGAATTTGTTCAATCCATAGTTTTGGCCTTGTCGGTGTTTGTATTGTTGTATTTATTTGTGGCTCAGCCAAATGAGGTTAAAGGTAATTCGATGTTACCTAATTTTACAAATGGTGAATATTTATTGACAGATAAAATTTCTTACAGAGTTGGTAAACCTCAACGGGGTGATGTAGTGGTGTTTAAGGCTCCACCAAGCGAACCTTGTTCAGCGGATGGTTGTGAGTATATTAAGAGAGTTGTGGGGGTTCCTGGTGATGAAGTTATGGTTGAAAATGGTCAGGTATATTTGAATGGCGAATTATTGGACCAAAGTTTTTTACCAGATGATTTTTATAGCGAGGCTGGAGACTATTGTCAGGAGGGTGTGGCTCGCACAGTACCAGATGGTCAGTATTTGTGTTTTGGGGACAATAGATCTCATTCTAGAGACGGGAGAGTGTTTGGTCCTATAGATGAAAATGCCATTGTAGGCAAGGCTTTTTTTAAATATTGGCCTATAGATTCTTTGGGTTTGATACCTAAGGTGTCTTTTTGATTTCTTTGTTGCAGAGTTTTTTATAAAGAGTATTAAGTGATTTTAATCGTTGGTCATTATCACCTTTAAATTGGATAAGTACTTTAGTTAGGATGTTAGTTTGGCTGATTCTGACTAAAGTGTTTTCAGTTGGAAAAAGTTGTTTAATGTCATTAGTAACACTGTCTAAGTGTGATTTAATAAATTGAGGCATGTTTTCTTTGGTAATGGGAACAATACCTTCTTCTATTTTTTTTCGCATTCTTCTGGCGATTTCTTCAGTGCGTCTAACTGAAGCTTTTTCTTTGAGGACCATTTTATAAGCTTCAACAGTTAGCCTGATATCTCTGATACCACCTAAAGCTCTTGCATGTCCTTCGGTAATTAAACCAGATAACAAGCCGTCTTTGAGAGTGTCGGGTAGGTCTAGAAGCCTAAGACTGTTGATAATGTAAGGAACGCTTTTAGCGACTCTTTTAGATATTTCACGGTTGTTAAGATTAAATTCTTGTTTAAGCCTGAGAAAACCTTTGGCTCTTTCTAGTGGGTTAAGATTTTTTCTTTGGATATTTTCAACGATAGCCATTTCTAACATCTGTTGAGGACTGGCTTCTTTTACTACTACGGGCACATGGGTTAATTTAAGGAAACGAGCGGCTCGCCATCGTCTTTCGCCGGCGATGATTTGATATCCAGCTGGGGTGTGGGCAATGACTAGAGGTTCTAAAATGCCATGTTTTTGGATGGATTCGATTAAATCTTTGATTGAGTCAGGGTCAATAGCTCCTCGAGGCTGAAGTGGGTTTGGTTCTAGTTGGTTGGTTGGTAATTGGCTAATTTTTTGCATATCTTAAGATATATGAAAATAGCCGTGAAAAAAAGATGACAAAAGGTATCAGATTAGGCCTTGGTAACAGAAATATATTTTTTATCGTGTTTCTTAAAAAATTTAACTAAACCAGGTCGGATGGCGTAGATGGTAAAATCTCGACCAGTTTTAGTGCCTGGTCCAGAGTGGAATTTAGAACCAAGTTGTCGGACTAAAATTTCTCCAATTTTAACTTTTTGATCTCCAAATCGTTTAACCCCTCTTCTTTTTCC
>QMND01000075.1 GCA_003647605.1 Candidatus Shapirobacteria bacterium
GTTAATACTGTATTCATCTACAATTTTAGCTTGGTTACAGTGTTGGCAAATGAAGTCGTTTTGAATTTGGTGACTGTCAAGACCGATGGCTACAACTAGAGGTTTGAAAATTGAACCTGGTTCAAATAAATTAGAAATAACTGGATTAAGAGGGCTGGCACTGTCAGTGGCTAGTTGGGCTGAATAGGTGGCCGAAGAAGCGATCACAGCTCCGGTTTGGGGTTGGAGAACGATAGCTAGGGCAATGTCAGCTTGATATTTGTTTAGAGCCGTAGCTAGTTGTTTTTCGATGACTAGTTGAACAGCTCGATTGATGCTGGTTAACAAGTTTTGTCCGTGTTTTACAGGTATGTGCCAGCTTTTGGCTGAAAGATTGGGGTTGCCTTTAGCGTCTTTGTTTTGCCACATATAGCCATTTCTACCATTGAGGTGGCGATTGTAGTAAGCTTCCAAACCACCGTGGGCTTTATCTAGACCATTAACATCTTTTATAACTTTTCCAAGGACAGTTGAGGCTAATTTTTTTTCGGGATAGAATCGCCGAAAGGATGTTTTGAAACTTAGACCATCTTTGTCTTTCAATTGTTGGTAGGCTGACGGTTCAAAAGGAGTGTGTAGACTAATCCATTTTTGGTTGGGATTGTTTTGGAATTTGGTCATTTTGTCTAGATCTGGTTGGCTTAGCTGGGGGTTGCCTTGTTTGATGTTTTCGATAACTTTAGATAAATCCTTTTTTAGGTTGGGTTTGTAGATAGACAGGAAATATATTTTTTGATTTTGGACTAAAGGATAATTGTCGGAACTATATATTTGACCTCGTTGAGCTGGAATTTCTTGGAGACGATAACTTTGTTTAAGGGCTTGTTCTTTAAAATAATCCTTTTTTAGAATTTGCCAATAAAATAAACGAGCGAGGACAAGGAGAAAATAAAAGATAATTAGTTTATGAATTAAAGATAACTTTTGTTTGTAATTCATGGCAGGATTTCCAATTTTTGTTTGATAGGTTGAAATTTGTCTAACTGGTAATGTTTTTCTATGTATTGGAGGGAAGATAGTTGGCTATATTGTTGTTGAAGTTGTTGTTTTTTTTGCTCCAATTGGTTAATTTGTTGTGTTTTGTCTAAAAGTTGTTGGTTTAAAAAAAGAATTTGGCTGGAGCTAAAAAAAGAAATTATGATTTGGAACAAAAAAGAGATAATAGCAATAGGGATAAGTATTTTTTTGAGCATTAATTAATTATAAAGGCTCTAAGTTTGGCTGATCTAGATAGAGGATTTGAAGTAATTTCTTGGTTATTGGCTGAAATGGCTTTTTTATTGATGGGAGTGATTAGTCCTTTTCTATTTTTATTTTTGATAAAGAGTTTTACTATTCTATCTTCACCAGAGTGGAAGGAAATAATAATTACTTTGGATTGGGGGTTTAGGATATTTAAACTGGTTTGAAGGGCTAGTTTTAGATTTTGGAATTCTTGATTAACAACTATTCTAAGAGACATTAATATTTTGGTGGCTGGATGTATTTTAGATTTAATTTGTTTTTTTTGATAAAAATCACTGATAATTTGAGCTAGTTGGGCTGAGTTGTGAATAGGTTTTTTTTGGCGTTGTTTGATGAGGTAATGGATTAGAGGGCGACTGGATGGTTGTTGACCGATTTTAGTGAAAATTTGGTGTAGTTGTTCAAAAGAATAAGTGTTGATAATTTCTTCAGCTGTCAGTTGTTGTTGAGGATTAAGGCGCATATCTAAAGATTGGGTGTCATTAAAAGAGAATCCCCTATTTTGGGCTTTTTGTTGGTTTCGACTCAAACCTAAGTCGAAAAATAGGCAGTCTATTTTAGTTTTTATTTTTTGTTGATAGATGTCTTTTAGATTAGAAAAGTTGTCTAAAATAGGATGAAATTTGGTAGATAAGTTAGCTTCTTTAATTCTTTGTTGGGCAATTTCTAAATTATGAGGATCGGCGTCGATGCCATAAACAGTAGCTCCTTGTTCTAGAAAAGCCAGACTGTGTCCCCCGTTACCTAGGGTGGCATCAATGATGGTCTGGTTGGAGTAAGGTTGGATAATGTTTAAAGTTTCAGATAAGAGGACGGGCTGGTGAAACATGTTATTTTTGGTGGTAGTCTCCGCTAATTAGCTTGAGATTGTCTTTGTGAAATGTGTCGGGATGAATGGCTGAGACTGTTCCTTTGCCTGATCCGCTAGCAAAAACTGAGTAATCTTGATTGTAATTTTGCAAGAGAATGAAGTATTGGTTGTTGGTTGGTTTGGCCGAGATGTAAAAAGAATCGGACTCGTCGATAGACAGTTTTCCCTTTTTTTTGATATCGGCGCTAGTTTGAAGGACAAATGGACTTTGATAGGTGGCTACTTGATCGTTGTTGGTGGTAAAAACGATGGATATTGTACCTTTGGATACACCTTTGTCATAGGAATATTTGCAACCGTTAGTACAGCTGGCGACACCTAGAAGTAAATCTCTTTCGATTGATGGCTGGTCAATTTTAATAGGGTCGCCCATACCTTTTTCAATTTCTAGATTTTTATCAATGGCAGTATAAATGATTTCATATTCCAATTCCCTGATTTGACTAGGAATATTGTCTATTTTTAACTTAAGTTCATGGCCGTCAGCCCGAGGAATTAGAGAGATGTATGGTCGCTGATCTAATTCGATTTCGGTTAGTCGAGGGGTTGGAGTAGGAACTGGACCGGTTTTTTGATTTTTTTTAGAGCAAGCAGACAGAAAAGTTAATGAGGCTAAAATTAAAGAAATAAGTAAAATCTTTTGGAGTTTGTTTTTTTTCATAGTTTAAGTATAGAGGGAAATAATTTAGTTGCTAGTTTTTTTGAAGTTGTTTGGTTAGCCACTGGTCAACTTTATTTTGATCTATTCTGATTTGAGACATATCGTCTCTGTTTCTAATAGTAACGGTTTGATCTTCTAGGCTTTGGTAATCGACGACTAAACACCAAGGGGTGCCGATTTCATCTTGCCGGCGATATTTTTTACCGATGTTACTAGAATCGTCCCAATCGACAGAATATCTTTTTTGTAGTTGTTGATAAATTTGTTTGGCTTGGTTAACTAATTTTTCCTTATTAGAGGCTAAAGGGATAACACAGATTTTGTAAGCTGATATGCGAGGATCTAATTTGAGATAGGTTCTGGTTTGACCATTGTCTAACTGTTCTTCTTGATAAGCGTCTAAGAGGAGATAGAAGAAAGTTCGATCGACTCCACCCGAAGTTTCGACAATGTGGGGAATATATTTTTGGTGAGTGATGGGGTCGGTGTAGGATAAATCTTGGTGGCTAAATTTGGAATGTTGACTTAAATCATAGTCGGCTCGCCAATGAATACCTTCCCACTCGGACCAACCCCAAGGAGCTTGATATTCGACATCAAAAGCCTTTTTGGCGTAGAAGACTAATTCGTCTTGGGTGTGCTGACGCAAGCGGATTTTTTTAGAGTTATTAACCAAAGATTGATACCAGTTAAGTTTAGTTTGTTTCCAATATTCGTACCACTTATCCATTTGATCGGGGTGGACAAAATATTCTATATCCCATTGTTCAAATTCGCGGACTCGATATAGAAAGTTTTTAGGGTTGACTTCGTTGCGAAAAGCCTTACCGATTTGGGCAATACCAAAGGGAACTTTGATCCTGGTTGAATCAGCTACGTTTTTGAAATTGAGATAGATGTTTTGACAGGCTTCACCTCTGAGATAGGCTTTAGTTTTTTCACCTTCGACTACACCTATACTGGTCTCAAACAGGATGTTGTATGTTCTGCCTTCGGTTAGGGGGCCACCACAGTCGGGGCATTTATTGTCGGTGATAAAATCGGTGCGAAAACGGTGGTGACATTTTTTACATTCGGCTAGTTGATCGTTAAAGTTTTTGACATGACCAGAAGCGTGCCAAACTTGAGGGTGAGTAATGATAGTGCCGTCGATGCCGACTACATCAGAGCGATCGAGGACAAAAGTTTTCCACCATAAGTTTTTGAGGTTGTATTTGGTGAGAGAGCCGATAGGGCCGTAGTCGTAAAAACCGGCTAAACCCCCGTATATTTCTGAATTCTGAAAGACGATTCCCCTTCTTTTGCAGAGGGATACAATCTTTTTTACTAGATCTGATTGTTTTTTATTAACCATTGCTTTTATTTTAACACGGGTCTAAAAAAACTTACTTAAACAATTGATTACTAACAATTTGTTTTTCGATGATGGATTCGAGAAAGTGTTTAATTGATTGTTGGCAGGCTTTGTATTTTTTTTGTTGGTAAAGTTCAATAGTTTGAGAATTTAAGCCAAAGCCTAATTGTTGGATAAATTTGATTTCATA
>QMND01000076.1 GCA_003647605.1 Candidatus Shapirobacteria bacterium
AATCAGGATGAAATCGAAAAAGATGCGGAACGGATAACCAATATAATTAAACAAATTGAGGACACGCCTGAAGGCAGCTTTATCAAAACTGATCATCTAAAGTGCTGCGATTATTGTGAATTTCGCTCCCTTTGCAGAAGAGGCATTTCCGCAGGTAATATTCTTCATCAGGATGAAGACATCGACCTGGATCAAATATTGGGAGATTTAACATTGGAAAATATTGAAGAAATTTCCCTGTAAAATATGAAATGGATTGAACCTCAAATCATACCTCTGGAAGCGGAAATTTCCCAGAAATTTCAAAAAGCGTTCTTGCTTCCTGAACAGCTTGCGAAACATGGGATTACAACAGTAGAAGCTGTCAATCGCTTCCTAGATGTAAATTCATATCCCCAAACCGACCCCTATGACCTTCCCGGCCTGGATCTGGCGGTTGACCGCATCTCCAACGCAATTGAAAACCAAGATAAGATTGGTATTTGGGGAGATTTTGATGTGGATGGGCAGACATCAACCGCTCTGCTGGTTGATGCCCTGACTAAATTAGGTGCCGAGACTGCATTTCATATTCCTGTCAGAAAAACCGAATCCCATGGAATTAAAAAGAGATTTCTGGCTGATTTTATGAAAGAGGGCATTGATTTATTGATCACATGCGATACGGGCATTTCAGAATTAGATGCACTTGCCTATGCTAAAGATAAAAACCTGGATGTGATTGTCACAGATCATCACGCCTTACCCCATACCCTTCCAACCGCTTATGCGTTGATAAACCCGAACTTCCTAAGCTCCTCACACAATCTTTATCATC
Organism: Candidatus Shapirobacteria bacterium; assembly: GCA_003647605.1. GTDB lineage: Bacteria > Patescibacteriota > Microgenomatia > UBA12405 > UBA12405 > B61-G2. The sequence continues at coordinate 818 of QMND01000076.1, forward strand.
TTGCCGGTGTGGGCACTGCTTATCAGGTGGTACGAGCTTTATTTGATAAATATCGTCTGAAAAGAGAAGATCAGCAATATCTCGACTTGGTTGCTCTCGGCACCATCGCTGACCTGGCTGAATTGAGAAATGAAAACCGATTTTATGCAAAAACCGGCTTGCAGCAGATGAATAAGCGCTTGCGGCCATCCTTGAATACACTTCTTGAAACTGCCGGAACAGTTTCACAAAGAATTACTGAAAATCATATCGCTTTCACATTCGCCCCCCGCATGAATGCTTCCGGAAGACTGGAAGATGCAAATGGTAATGTGCTTTTCCTGTTATCTGCGGATTCGGGTTTCCTTGAAGATTACGCTCTGAAGCTTGAAAGGCTCAACAGTGAAAGAAAACTGGCTGTTGACAATGTTTATCATTCAGCGGAAGAAATGCTTGAGAAACATCCATTTTTATTGAGATACCCGATTCTTCTACTGTCTTCTGAAAATTGGGAAGGTGGTGTGGTAGGCATAGCGGCCAGCCGCCTTGTGGAGAAATATAACAAACCCGCAATTCTACTTAAAATCGATGGCAGCACTGCAGGCGGTTCTGCTCGCTCCATCCCTCAGGTTAATATCATAGAAGCAATAAAAAGAAACAGCCAAATATTATTGAATTTTGGCGGCCACCCGATGGCTGCAGGTCTTTCGTTGCAAACAGAAAAAATTGATATTTTCAGGGAGTCAATTTCAAAATCAATTGACGAGATGCTGGATGGAAGGACAGTGGAAAAAGAGCTACAAATTGACAGCTATCTGCCCCTGTCCAATATTAATTCCTTATTGCTGGCCGAGATGGACCTGCTCGCCCCATTTGGACCAGCGAATCCGGCTCCGGTGCTGGTCACAAAAGATCTGGAGATTGTGGAACACACGTCCATAGGCATTGGCAGTCAGCACCGGAAACTGAGAGTTCAGGACACGGAAGGAGAAATAAGGGAAGCCATCTGGTGGAACAGCTACAATGAACCTCTTCCTTCAGGCATGTTTGATCTTGCCTATACACCAAAATCTGATGACTATGCCCAACAGCCAAAAGCTATTCTGGAATGGATTGATTGGCGTGAGAGCGAGAGAGAAGTCATTACCCTGCCGCTAGCAGCGAGAAAAATGACGGTTCATGATTTCAGGATATCAAATAACCCGGAGGAAGTTGTTTCTGATCTGTTAAAAAACAAAGATTGTTTACTGTGGTGTGAGGGGCTTCTATGCCCGGAGAAACCGGGTTTCCGGAATCGCTTACAGCTTGAAGAAAAAAAATTATTAGCAGTTATTTCACCTCCACCCGGCTATTCCGTTTTAAATGAGGTGCTGGATTCCGTAAGACCCAAAGAGATCTACCTGCTTAATCTCTACAAACAGGATGATGATTTGGAAATTTTTCTAAAGAAATTGGGGGGAATGATCAAGCACATTTTGAGTTCAGGCAAACACGATTTCAAGATAGAAGATCCGGCAGGTAAACTTGGATATGTGGCAGAGACAATCATAAACGGACTGAAATGGTGGCAAGCGAAGGGGGAGATAACCATCCGGGAGGAAACTGAAAGATTCAAAATATACAGGTGCCGGGGAAAGAAATCCAAAGACCTTCAGGCAATCACGGAACTGCTTAAGACTCAATTGAGAGAGACAGCTGCTTTCCGCTCTTATTACAGCCGGGCAGATCCAGCCGCCTTACTGCGGCTTTAATACCCATCATGGGTAAATTCTATTATTTTTGTCCTTTTAGTAAGTATAATACTGTGCGTATGAAAATGGACCGCAGAGATTTTCTGAAAAGCATGGGGGTTGGTTTTTCCTCGCTCATGCTTAGCGGAAGAAAGTATTCAGAAAACAGCATTTCTCCTGCGCACCTAGGACGCGTTACTGCAGAATCTGTCAGCGTTTACAGCGAACCGTCAGACAAAGATTTCCGGAATATCCGGTTTCAGCATTATTTCAATGAAATCATTCATATTTATGATGTGATCGAATCAGAAGACGGCCCCGGCTATAACCCTTTCTGGTACAGGGTTTGGGGCGGGTATATGCATAGCGCATATATCCAGCCGGTGCGCAACCAGCTCAATCCCATTCTTTATGAATTTCCCTCAACAGGCCAGCTTATGGAAGTGAGCGTACCTTTCTCACGGGTTTTAAAAAGGGACAGGAACGGTGTGTGGGAAGATTGGGAAAATCCCGAGAAACGCAATTTGTATTATGCATCCACCCATATTGTCCATGAAACAGTCGAAGGGCCTGATGGGGAGCCCTGGTATAGGATTCATAATGCACTGCTGACAATTGATTATTATACCCGCGCAACCCATCTCAGGAAAGTTGAAGATGAAGAACTGAAACCCATCCATTCCGAGGTTGCTCCGGAACTTAAAAGAATAGAGATCTCAATTGATCACCAAAACCTGAAAGCCTTCGAGCGAGATCAGGTTGTATTGGAATCCAGGGTTTCAACAGGACAATTCAAACCGCTTCCCGATCCTTCCATGATTCCATGGGAAACTCCAAAGGGGAATCACGAAATTTTTGATAAAAGACCTTCCGTGCATATGGGTGAGGGAACATTGAGAGTGGACCCAGATGCTGACGAATATGAAGGGGTTCCGTGGGTATCGTACGTACAGCAGAGAACAGGGGTTGCTATTCACGGTACATTCTGGCACAATAATTATGGCGCACCAATGAGCCACGGTTGCATTAATATGCGGCCTGAAGACGCAAAATGGATTTACTGCTGGTCCACTCCCTATCCGAACGATAAAAACCCTGAAGCATACCGAACACCCGTTATCATATATTGATGTTTGTCCCTGCTCACTCTACAAACTGCATAAACACCTGGTTTCCAACCATCCGCCCTCTTCGTGTCAGCCGGATCCCTTTTCTGTTGCTTGAATGGTATTCCTCAATTAATTCCTGCGCTAGCAACCTGTTAATTTCTTTGCCGAAAATATCATGGACATGGCTGCCAAAACGATGAAAAAAGTTATCAATATCGATTCCCTCATTCGTTAACCTCATACCCATTATTATGGTCTCTCTTATTTCATCCATCTTTTTCAATTTTTGAAGGTCTTCTACTGCAGGCGGAATTCCTTTATTATTCTCCATTGCCTGATGGATATATTTCGAGATATTTGATATATTACGCCAACGCATATGATTATAATGGCTATGCGCACCTGCGCCGAATCCAAGATACGGGCCATTCCGCCAATATTGGATGTTATGCTTGCATTGAGAATCCTCCCCGAACGCCCAATTGGAAATTTCATATTGGCCAAATCCCATCTCCCCCAAAAAATCCATTGCGTAGGAATACATATCCGCGTCAAGATCGCTGTCTACCTGAGGAAACCTGCCAGCCCGAACAGCTCTGTATAAGGGAGTTGTTTCTTCCAAAATCAGGGAGTAAAGAGATAGATGGTTCGGTTCAAGCCTAACTGCTTCCTCCAGTGA
>QMND01000077.1 GCA_003647605.1 Candidatus Shapirobacteria bacterium
GACTGGCTATTTTAAAAAGCAACTAAAAAAAGGTAAAAAACTGAATGATATCTTACCAGAAGCATTTGCTGTTCTTCGTGAGGCCATCAAAAGAACCATAGGCGAACGGGCTTATGATGTTCAGTTGATGTCGGCTATCTGCTTGCACCAGGGATCAATTGCCGAACAAAGAACTGGCGAAGGTAAAACCCATTCAGTCATCTTTCCTGCCTACCTAAATTCTTTAACTAACCAAGGTGTTCATATTATTACTCCAAACGACTACCTTAGTCGAGTTGGAGCTGGCTGGTACTCTCCAGCTCTCCATCTTTTGGGGGTGTCAGTAGCTGGCATTATCCACGAAAAATCATTTGTTTACGATCCCAAATATACCGACCCAGACCAAAAGGACGATCATCGTCTAACTCATCTCAAACCTATTAGCCGTCAACAAGCCTATCAAGCTGATATTACTTATGGAACTAACAATGAATTTGGTTTTGACTATTTGCGTGACCATATGACCAGAAGCCAATCTGAAATAGTTCAAAGACCACACAATTTTGCCATTGTTGATGAAGTTGATTTTGTTTTAATCGACGAGGCTCGCACCCCTCTTATTATCTCTTCACCTGGCAACACCTCGACCGACAAATATAAAAAATATGCCGATATCGCCGATAAACTACAAGAATCAGACTATGTTATAGACGAAAAATCTAAGTCAGCCACTTTGTCTGAATATGGTATTCGCAAGGTTGAAAGATTAATCAATGTTAAAAATTTATACGAAGAATCATTTGAAACCATCCACTATGTCGAAAACGCCATTAAGGCCAAAGCCATTTTCAAAAAAGATCGAGAATATGTGGTTAAAAACAACCAAGTAATTATAGTAGATGAGTTTACAGGTCGTTTAATGTATGGCCGTCGTTGGTCTGATGGTTTACATCAGGCTGTCGAAGCCAAAGAAGGTGTTACCGTTCAAAAAGAATCTCAAACTTGGGCTACCATAACTTTTCAGAACTATTTTAGATTATATAAAAAATTGGCAGGTATGACTGGAACTGCTAATACCGAAGCTTCTGAATTCAAAGAGATATACAATTTGGATGTGGTTGTTATTCCCACCAACAAACCAGTTGCCAGAAAAGATGCTCACGATTTAATTTTCAAAAATCAACGCGCTAAATATACAGCAATTGCCAATAAAATCGAAGAACTACACCAAAAAGGTCAACCCGTTTTAATTGGTACTACTTCAGTTCAAAAAAACCAAATTGTGGCCAATCTTTTGAAAAAGAAAAAAATTTCACATCAAGTTCTTAATGCTAAAAATCACAAATTAGAAGCCCAAATAATTGCTAATGCTGGCAAAAAAGGAGCGGTTACTGTGGCTACTAATATGGCTGGAAGAGGAGTCGATATTATTTTAGGTGGCCCCAAAGACGACGATCCTAAAAATTGGAAAAAAAAACATCAACAAATTTTAGATCTAGGCGGATTATATGTTATTGGTACCGAAAGACATGAGTCCAGACGAATCGACAATCAATTAAGAGGTCGAGCAGGTAGACAGGGCGACCCAGGTTATTCTCAATTTTATGTAGCTCTAGACGATGATTTGATGAGAATTTTTGGCGGTGACAAAATAAGTTCATTAATGACTCGTTTCAAAATGCCAGAAGACACTCCTTTAACTCACCCATTAGTTTCTAAATCCATCGAACAAATTCAAATTAAAGTAGAAGGTTATCATTTTGATGTTAGAAAAAATTTAGTTGAATATGACAATGTTATTAACAAACAGCGCCAAATTGTCTACTCTCTCAGAGAATCTATCTTGCTTAATGCCCAGCTCAAGCCGGCCAACAACCAAAAAGAACTTTTTGATCGTTTAGCTAAACAAATTACTATCATCAAGAACAACAGTTTTGACTCTGTTAAACAGCAAGTAAATTGGACTAATTTTGTTTTAGAATTTTCAGAAATTTTTCCTTTAGATAGTCAGGCCAGATCGCAATTAGAAAAAGAACTAGCTAAATCAGACAAGCCTGAATTACTATTACTGTCTAAATTGAAAAAGCAATGGAAACAAAGAATTGATTATTTTGGTAAAGAAACAGGAGCTGAATTATTAAAATTTGCCATATTAAGCAGTTTAGATCCGCTTTGGGTAGAACATTTAACTGCTTTAGACGACCTTCGAGATGGTGTCCGTTTACGAGCCTATGCCCAAAAAGATCCTTTAGTTGAATACCGCAAAGAAGCATTTCAGATGTTTCAAAAATTAATGTTTCAATTTGAATATAATTTAGTTAGAAAAGTTTTTAGATTAGGAACTGATTCCAACTCGACAGACTCTTTAACACCAACTCAGATTTCAGAAGGTAGGGGTGAAGAAATAGCTTTGAATTCCAATAAAAAAACAGGTCCATCACCAAAAGCATCTCCAATTAAAAAAGTTAAATCTGGTCAGTCAGCTCCTGGTCGTAATGATCCCTGTCCTTGTGGCTCTGGTAAAAAATATAAAAAATGTTGTTATCCTAAATTCGGCTAACTATTTTCTAATATCTTCCAATATTGTCCAATATCATCTAATATTATCTAATGTTAGATTTTAAATATAGACAAAGCCAATCGATACAAAAACTTCTTATCGAAATTGAAGCCCTTAAGATTGTTTTTAATCAACAAAATATATCCAGTAGGTGAAACATTAAAGTCGTAACTTTGGTGTTATAATCCATCTATGAATTTTTCCAAAGTTACTAAAAAATCGGCTCAAGTTATCTTAAACAATATCAAAAAATCTAAACATATTTTACTTTGCTTCCACCCTGGTCCCGATGGCGACTCAATTGGTTCCTGTTTAGGCTTATACCATTTTCTCAAACAAATAAACAAACAAGTTACTCTAATTAAAGGTGATTCAGATTTGCCATCCAATTTTAGCTGTTTAACTGGTTTCAATAAAATAATGGCCAAAAATTATGGCCAATTAAATTTAAAAAAATTTGATTTATTTATTGCACTTGATGCTTCTTCAGTTGAGCAAATTTCTAAACTAAACCCAGTTACATTTCCACCTCATTTGAAAACTATCGCTATAGATCACCATGCCACCAACACCAAATATGCCGATATTAATTTAGTTGACACAACTTCTGTAGCCACTGCTCAAATAATAGCCCAATTACTATTTAATTGGACAAAGAATATAGGCGAAGATATAGGTTTGCCCCTTATGGTTGGTATATATACCGACAGTGGCGGTTTTAAGTATTGGCCAACTAATCAACAAACATTTAAAATTGTCGCCAAACTGTCAAAATATGCACCTAACTTTCATCGAGCTATTTTTGAGATTGAAAATAACAAACAACCGGATCAATTAAGGTTTAAGGCTTTAGCTCTCAATTCGATTGAAACTTTTTTTAGCAATCAAATAGCCATATCCTCTATTTCTCGACGACAGCTTGTTAAACAAAAACTACCAGCCAAGCATGCTCACGATAGTGGAATGAGCAATATTCTTATTTCTGTCTCCAATTGGAAAATAGGTATATCAATTGTTGAAAAGGAAACAAATAGTTGTTATATCAGTCTTCGAACTCGAGATGCTAGACAACACAATGTGTCCAAAATAGCTACTGCTTTGGGCGGAGGTGGTCATCCAGCTGCCGCTGGGGCTTTAGTTAGAAAATCGTTACCAGCCACCAAGAGATTGGTTCTCCAGACTATTCAAGATCTATATCCCGAACTGGGTAAAATCTAAAGAGCAATATGTCTGCAATGACGAAATTTTTTCTTTGTCTTATTTATTCCTAATTTTACAACAAAATTTCATACATTGTCATTATGAGGCTTTTTACTCATTCTTCTAATTTGCTTATCATCAACCTTAATGTCAAAATTGATTAACTTATGACTTCGACTAAGTGTATTTTTTGTCAAATCGTTTCTGGTCAAATTCCTTGTTACAAAGTTTATGAAGATGACAATTTTTTAGGATTTTTAGACATCAGGCCTCTTAATTTGGGCAACAGTCTTTTAATTCCCAAGAAACATTATCGTTGGGTTTATGATTTGCCTAATTTTGCTGATTATTGGCAAGTTGCTAAAAAAATAGCCATAGTTACCCAAAAAGTGGTTAAATCAGACTTTGTTTCCTTTTTAACTCTGGGTTTGGAAGTTCCCCATGCCCATATTCGAATCATACCTCGCTGGTTAAACGATCAACATAAGGGCAAGGGTGTTGATATTGATGCGACTATTAACATCTCTGCTTCTAAGATGAAACAAATAGCTGATAAAATA
>QMND01000078.1 GCA_003647605.1 Candidatus Shapirobacteria bacterium
AGCCGGATTCTGTATCTAAATGGTCATTTCTCTTATTTCGATATTGCTATCGGAATTAAACGATTTACCCGAGATTTATCCCGAAACTTCGGGACGAAGATTGCCACTTCTTCATCTCCTATTTAATCTTTCTCCGTATAGAGATTGCCCCGTTTCACCTCCTCCCCCTACGCTAAAGCTTTGGGGGATTGCTCGTCTCTGTGGCTCTTATCCTCCCCAGCACTAATTTTCTCAGGAAATTAGTGCTGGGTGATCTCCTGTTAGGAGATTATACTGGCAATCGGAGTCCGGACTTTCCTCCTCAGCCTAAGGCTGAAGCGACCATTTGTCTGCTTTCCATCCGTCAGAGGCGAATGATCCTGGCTCCGATTTATCGGGGCGAAGGACCTATTCACTTTGGTTCAGGTTCTTCGTCGCCTTCGGCTCCTCAGGATCAAATTTTGCCGAAGGCGAAATTTGGTGGGCCCACCAGGACTCGAACCTGGGACAAACGGATTATGAGTCCGCTGCTCTAACCAACTGAGCTATGGGCCCATCCTCATCTCTAAGAAATTTCTTATTTTATGACTCCGTACCGGATGCCTTAACTTCCTTAATGCTTTTGCTTCTATCTGTCTCACTCTCTCCCGGGTTATTCCAAACATACCTCCTACTTCTTCCAAGGTGTGCGGACAACCATCATCAATGCCAAAGCGAAGCTTTAAAATATTTTTCTCCCTTTCTTCTAAACTCTCCAATATTTGACCTATCTGTTCCTTCAACATCATATGGCTTGTAGCCCGAGAAGGAGAAATAGCCTTCTTATCCTCAATAAAGTCTCCAAAATGAGCATCTTCTTTATCTCCGATGGGAGTCTGTAAAGAAATTGGCTCTTGGGCAACCTTTAAGATTGCTCTTATTTTCTCTACTGGTTCGCCCATCTGCTCAGCGATTTCCTCGGAAGAGGGTTCGCGTCCATTCTCCTGAACCAAGTGACGCGCCACCTTATAGATTTTGTTTATGTTCTCAATCATATGCACAGGTATGCGGATTGTCCTCCCCTGGTCAGCAATAGAACGAGTAATCGATTGCCTAATCCACCAGGTAGCATAGGTGCTAAATTTGTATCCTCTCTTGTATTCAAATTTATCTACTGCCTTCATCAAGCCAATATTCCCTTCCTGAATAAGGTCAAGAAAAGATAAACCGTGATTAGTATATTTCTTGGCAATGCTGATTACTAACCTCAAATTAGCCGCTATCATCTGTTTTTTGTAAAAGAATACTTCCTTTTCGCAAGAAGAAACTAGTTCCATTTTTTGCCTTAATGCAGAGAAAGGCTCGCCGATAATTTCTTTTATCTCCTTTAGTCGTTTGTTTAACTTAATTATTTCTTCCCCCTTCTTTCTCTTTCTTTTACGCAGCTTTTTAAGAGCAGAGTTTATTTCTTCTGCCTCTTTTAAATATCCTTTAATCTGAATAATGATTTGCTTAATCACAGAGATACTAAAATTAAACTTCTCAAAAATAGGGAGAAGCTCGGCTTCTTCGGATGCGGTTTTTAAACGTCTGACCAAGGAACGAATCTTTCTGTAGAGCTTTCTATCATCCAATCCCACATCTTCTTTTATTACTCCCTCAATATTTACTTTGCGCTCTAAAATCTTATCCGCAAGTTCAATCACATAGCGGCGCGCAAATTTGCATCTAAATACTGCTTCTCTTAACTTAAACTCTTCAGCAGCAATCTTCCGCGTCAATTCCAGCTCCTCTTCTCTCGTGAGTAAAGCAACTTTGCCCATTTCTTTCAAATATATCTTTACGGGGTCATCGGTAGAAACAGATTTAATAAAGAATGGCTGAATTTCCTCAGGGATATCTTCGTTTAATTTATCTTTATTTTTCTTCTTTTCCTCGTCCTTTTTTAAAGAAATGGTTTTTATTCCTTCTTTTTCTAACCGAGAGAAAACCTTTTCTATCTCTTGAGAATTGACTATTTTAGAAGGAAGAAGAGAGTTAATCTCAGGATAAGTTAGGTAACCTTTGTTTTTGCCTAAATTAATTAGTTTCTTTAGATAATGTTGCTTCATATATCACTGATTACACTGATGAGACCACTGATTACACTGATGATTTTATCAGCGTCATCATTTTCAATCAGTGCTATCAATGATGTATCAGTGCCATCAGTGTTTAAATATCAGTGCCGTCAGTGTTTAACACCCGCTGGTATTCTTCTAACAATTGAGAAGATAAGGTTTCATCCTCCTTTTCCTCGGCAGATTCAATTCTTTTCTGCAAATCCAAAAGCTTGGCTTCTCTTTTCTTTCTCTTTATCCTCTTGATACAGTCAGAAGCAATAGATATTTTTTTATTAAGGTCAAGAGATTCTTCCAATTGATTAACGCAAGAGGATATCAATGAATCTAAACCCTCTATCTCTTCTTTTCTTAATTTTTCTATTAACTGACTCAGGGGAATTCTCCTTTCCTTAGATAATAAAAATCTGACTATTTTCCCAATAGATAAATTTCTAAACTCATCCGGTTTTAAGCTCTTTCTTACCAATGAAATTACTTCTTCTTCTGTGAGCATCAATCCTAAAAGGATTTTTTCTTCCCTGTATTGAGTAGGAACGCTTGCTTTAAAAGAAACATTTTTCTTCCTCTGCCTTTTTCTATCTAACGCATCAAGTTTTTCTATCTCGAGATATAAGGAGTCCTCTCGAATATTCAACTTTCTAGATAATCTTTTTATGTAAGCATCTCTTAAAACTGCATCTCCTATTTTGTAAAGAGAAGAAATCATCTCTTTACTTACTTTTGCTAAATCCTCGGCTTTTTCTAAATCGTATCTCTGAGAGAGAAAATTTAATTTATAGTCAAAAAAATCATCTGCCTTTTCTATTCTCTGAATAAACCTCTCTTTGCCTTCTTTTCTTATACACTCATCGGGGTCTAAACCGCGGGGTAGCTCTACCACTCCCACGGGCACATCTTCCTCTATAAATAATTCTAATTCCCTTACCGAGGCCTCCTGGCCGGCTCTATCACCATCATAAATAATAATACACCTTTCTGCATACCTTTGCAATACTCTTATCTGCTGGCGGGTTAGCGCTGTTCCCAAACAGGCAACTGCATTGTAGATTCCAAACTGAACCAGAGCAAGCAGGTCCAAATACCCTTCTACAACAATAACATCTTTTTTAATGAAATGTCGGGCAAAATTTAGCCCATAGAGATACCTGCTTTTATTAAATAAGACTGTCTGGGGAGAATTCACATATTTGGGCACCTGGTTGTCCAGACGGCGACTGCCAAATCCTACTATTCTTCCCTGGGGATTAAATAAAGGAAAGATAAGTTTGTTGATAAATCTATCCAGTTCTCTCCCATCTTCCCTTTTTATAATTAGTCCTGCTTTAATCAAGAGTTCTTGTTTATAACCTCTTTTTTGGAGATAAGTTAAAAGCCTATTTCTGAACGGCGCATAACCTATGCGAAATTTAGAAATGAGTTCTGAGGATATTTTACGCTTTTTTAAATATTCCCGAGCCCCCTTGCCTTCTTCTCTGTTCAAAAAATTTTGATAGTAGGCAGTGGCTAGTTCATTTAACTCATATAATTTAGGGGTAATTTCTGAACTTCCCTTATTTATATTTCCTGTGACAAGATGGGAGATATCCACACCTGTTTGTTTTGCCAGAATTTCTACTGCCTCTGGAAAACTGATATTTTCCTGCTTCATTAAGAAAGTAAAAACATTGCCTCCTACTCCACAACCAAAGCAATGGAATATCTGCTTTTGGGGATTAACCATAAAAGAGGGGGTTTTTTCCTGATGAAAGGGGCAAAGCGCCTTAAAAAGATTGCCTGTTTTTTTTAAAGGAAGGTAGTGCGAGATTACTTCTACAATATCGGCTCTTTGCTGAATCTCTTCAATAACCTCCTCAGGGAAAAACATAACAACGCCAATGATTACAGCAATTAAATAAAGATTTTTGCAACGATGCAAAATAATACAAGTTAAAAGGATTTATCGCTGTAATCGTGTTTCTTTATCGCTCCAATCACTTCTTTTTAATCAATTGCCAAATCTTTGTTCCGCTATCTAAAAGATAAGGGGCAAGCAAGGATTTTTCTTTAACCGCCGTCTTTAATGAAGAAAGGGGTAAAAGATTCCGAAAAAGAAGAATGCAAAAAGCAATTGCTGTCCCTTTTAATAGACCTATACACACCCCAAATATCCTCTCTGGGGACGAGAT
>QMND01000079.1 GCA_003647605.1 Candidatus Shapirobacteria bacterium
GATTGTCACCATTAGAGATAGCTGGAGTTCACCTACCCAAACTCTATAATTTCTTGTCTTTTTTAAGAACCAGTCTCAACCTTAATTTCCAATCCTAGAGGCCGTGTTTTGGTTACCAGCGCCCAAAATTATCTATATTTTAGCCTTTTTTCATTCTAAACCTAAATTGTTATATTTTTGTTATAAAAACATCACGCATATAAACAATATTTATAAGACAATATCTTCAATTAATTAGTTATCAGTTAAATAATTAAAAATGAATGAAATAATGGAGAAAAAATTTCCGAGAAGAGAATTTATGATAGGTGCAACTAACCTCGCTGCTGCACTCGTTCTTGATAGAAAAGGGATAACAACAAAAATAGCTCATGCTCTATCTGACACTGAACCTGACATACCACAACCCGAAACCATCCCTTTGGCCAAAATTCCTCACCGTGCAATCATCCAAAACGGCTCTGTCGACCCAAGCATTATAGGAAACAGGATGTGGAGTCTTTATTGTTTATACGCACAACAGGCAATGTTACCATCTCAGTGGAAAGAAAAACCTATGACAGGGAAAGCTTGGAAAATTCCACCTACCACAGAAATACAATCAAATTTACCAGATTTAAATCTTTATGGCAGTCCCGAATTTCAACAGCTAATACTCGAGCCTGAAAAATCAGATCTAATCACCCAAACAAGAGCACACTTATTCGATCGCTGGACACAAATTCAAGAACAACCAAACCTGAACAATATTAATCGTATAGGCCAACAACCATCTTTTTACCGTGTTGATATGGGACCAAACAAACCACCTAAATACTACTATCGTCCAATTCTAGAAATGCACCCCTTTGTCAGAGAATCCCTTAAAGGACAAAAAGGGCAAGAGCCACTCCTTCAAATTCTAGATGATATGAACTATCTGCTAAATCAATTTGGACTAGCAGATCCACACTCTACATTCGGACAAAAAGATAATCCTGACAGATATCTAACTATTCATCCACTATTAAAACAATTAAGAAGAGGATTAGTTATTCAACCTTTCAACGCACTAGTTTCTATAACACCAGACAATAAACCACTAATCACTACGGTTGGAGGAGAAAAAATAAAATATGGTTGTATTCCAAGACAAAATGAAAAAGAACAGAATGCTTATTGGGGTATCGCCCCTCCAGCTTTTTTCTTTCTAAACAATATTGTCTTGTTAACAACACCAACAAGCATCACTCTTCAAACAAACGCAAAGAGAACAGCAGAGATAAAAATCAAAATGAGATATTTCAGGTCGCCAATGATACAAGTCACAGAGGAAAAAGTGATCAAATATCTACAAAAACCATACACTGGTCAATGGAGTTCTGGGGTTCAAGTTGAAACAAGAGATTTTAGAGAAACTCCTATTAGTCAAGTTATTCGATGGCAACAGGAAAGAGTACAACCATCAACCCCGATAGATTTCACAAAACCCAAAAAACTGCGACGGTTTTTTAGACCTGAAAACAGTGGCTTGGGCATATCTGTACTAAATATTTTTAGCCCGACTTATGGTTAATTAATAAAAACACTTTTTAAATATACACAATGTATACAAAATTGTTATATTTTTGTTATAAAAACATCACGCATATAAACAATACCTATAAGATAATATTTTTAGTTAATAATTAAAAATAAATAAAATGAACACCATAGAACAAAATAACAGAACAAAAGAACAACCTAATATAAAAACAAGACTCGGACAAGCACTGTATGGACTTGGAGAACGAATCGATGAAATAGCTAATAGAGAAACCAACTTATCTCATAGACAAGTATGGTTAGGAACCGGAGCGTTGGCACTTATAGGAGCGTATGGAATTGCAGAATGGGAAGCGGCAAAATTTAGCGGAGAAGAGATAAGACTGTACTTTACTGACTCTCCAGGATTTAAGGCTTTAGGGAAACAATCTTATGAGCTGTGGGAAAAATGGTATAATTATACTAACAATGCAGAAACAAATGTAGGAGGTTTAGCAGAAGCAATTACCAGAGGGGATCTTATCGCTGACGGTAAAACATTTTTGTCTCCTGAAGGTACGGCAAATATTACTAGCAATCTACTTGAACTAGCAAAAATTAAACAAGTACCCAGGTTTTTAGAAGGTATGCTTCTACTAGTCACTGCAAGTGCTGGCATTGTTAATGTCCTGTCAACAAAAGCAAAAAAACCTGTCAAAATAAGTGGACCTGTAGGAAAATTCCCAGGCGTATTACCAGGTTTAGCAAAATTTTCAAAGGCCCTAGCTGAAATGTTATAAAAATTACACATAAAACACAAATACAACCTATCCCTAACATTATTTAAAAATAAAGATATAATTAAATTAATCAAAAATGGAAAATACAAAAGACAAATTATCAATTCCAACTCCTAATGATAGACGACGAAACCTAGAAGCCGTAGCCATCGCTACCATCTTTAAAACCACAGGCGGTCTAGAAGTAAAGCCAAAAGATTCACCAAATCCATTCAATACAGGCATCATTAACATGGAAGGCTTCGATGTAAAAATACAAGCACATCAAAATACTCTGGCCGAAGTTTTAACTCAACTTAACCGAAACAGTGGCGGTCACACCACAATTTCCGCCAAAATTCGCAAAAAAAACAGTCCTGATGTTGAAACCAACCTTCTCGTAAACGGCCAAATTCCTCCAAATTCACTAGGAAAAGAACAAACACTTTTTGACCTTTTACAATCAAAACTCAATAACGGTAATTTTAAAATATGCGAAATTAGCATAACCACACCTTCTGATCAAGATCAAGAAAAACCTTTACCTCATATTCAATTATTCATCTATGGACAAGAACACAATACCTTTCCTAAAGGAACCCCGCTTCGAATATGTGTTAATTCCTAGCTAATCTCACCAACTCTTTCCTGTCATCACTTTTCCCCGCCTTCACCAAAAACCCCTTTCCACATTCAACACATTTATAAAAAATCCTAAATCTGCCTTTTTCATAAACAGCTTTAATTGGCTCCATTGCTCCACCACAATCAGCCAATCTATCACCAGGAATATCTCCATCAATATGTCTTCCCCACAAACAAACAAAGTCTTCCTTTTTCCTAACAAAATTCCTTCTGATCATCTACTCAACTCCACTCCCATTTTCAAATCTTTCATTGGATATCCACCCCTATCAAAAGTCGCTAATTCATATCCATTTATCCTACAAGTCGCCCCAATCAAACAATCAGGTAAATACACCTTTCTCTTCAATTTACTATACTTTTTACGATACAAAGCTGCCATTTGAGAAATCTCTAAATCAATCGGCACAGCTCCAAATTTTCTCAACAAAGAATTAAAGGCTCTTTCTTCTTCATCACTCGCCCCTGCCAAAAATTCAGCCACTACAATTACCGACAAAACTAACTGCTTAGTCTTAATTAATTTCTTTAAAAATTCAGAATAAGGTTTTTTACCTGACAATGCCACAATTAAAAAATTTGTATCCAACAAAACCATATCTACTTCCACTCACTCCTTAAATCTCTTACCCACTTATTAACAGCTTGTTTGTTTTTCCATTCGACATGGTTCTTCAAATTAACACTACCAACCACTCTATCAGCCAATTTATCCAAGTCTTCCTCTTCTCCTTTATCAATCAACAAATTAAGCAAAGCAGCTCTCCTTAAATATTCAGACAAAGATTGCTTTTTCTTTTTAGCATTATTTTCAATCAATTTTTTTAAACCAGTAGTTAAGGTTATTTGGGTCCTTATTATCTCATCGTCTTGACCCAACCAATCTAAAGTAAGCATGATGTAATACTAATACATCACCAACAACTTGTCAAGTCAACATCCCAACCTAAGCAATTCATCTCGATTATCGTCTTTACCCGCTCTGACCCAAAACTCTTTTCCACACTCCACACACTTATAAAAAATTCTAAATTTACCTTTATCGTATATAACCATAATTGGTTCCATTAAACCCTTACAATCTGATTTTCTATCTCCAGGAATATTCTCATCTACATGCTTCCCCCAAAGACATTTAGGACAATGATCTGTATATCCATCTCCAATTGTTTCAAAACCACACACCTCACACACAAAATTCTCCTTTTTCCTAACAAAATTCCTTCTGATCATCTACTCAACTCCACTCCCATTTTCAAATCTTTTTTCAATTTTTGGTTAAAC
>QMND01000080.1 GCA_003647605.1 Candidatus Shapirobacteria bacterium
CCAGGCCGATATTATCGCCACCCCGCCGGTCTGGGTGGGCTGCGGGCAGCTCAATACGGCCCTGACCGGCGGAGAGACGGCCGTGGATCTGTTAATGTCCGCGCCGGATTACGAATTTATCGCCGCCGGCACCCTCTATCTGGCCGATACCTACCGCACCGGACAGACCATCGCCGCGGGGGTAATGCCCGGGGATAGTGTCGAGCATGTGGCCGGGACCTGGACGGCGATTGCGCCGACAAATAATACCGTTTACCCGTATGGCCTGTACCTGGGCAATAATACGGTGCTGACCTATGAGGATGGGGTGTCGCATATCGAATATCTTCAAATTGCCGCGGCTTCGCCCTATGCCTATAACGGCAATGTGGCCACGGTCCAGCTGCAGGAAGCCGTGGGCAATGCCTACTCCCCGGCCAATACGTACGGCGCCCAGTGTCTGAACCTGGCCGCCATCCAGCCGTCGTTTGACAACTGGCTGGAAACGTCCGCCGCCGGTACCTATGACGAATCCGGTCATCCGCCGGTGCTGACGAACAAGGGCACCGTGGAAGACGTGATCACCATCGAGATGACATCGGCCACCAATTTCAACTGCACCGGGCTATATGAAGGGTCGCTTGGAACCGGGTCAATTTCGGCGGATTTCTCCCCGGTCAATTCCGAAACCGGCGCCGCCTATTTTACCCTGGCCGCTGCGGGCTGGGGCGGTACCTGGGCGGCCGGTGATACCATCGTATTTCATACCCATCCGGCCAAAGCGCCTAGGTGGTTCAAGGAAGTTGTGCCGGCCGGCACCCCGGCCGAGAATGAGAACGTGTTCGTTTATGATGCGTTTATCGGGTAACAATCAGAGTATAAGGAGGAAATATGACGGCGCCGGCTGTTAGGCGATGGGATGATGCAAGCGCTCCCCTTCTGACGGGGGAGGCCGGATCTTTGATTGCGTTACTAGATGCTGTGTTGGTGAATGGTTATGGCGCCCAAGCGGCGCTAGGATGGACAAAGGAATATTTGGGATCGAACAAGGCCGCTTATCGTAATAGTCCCGTCAACGGCACCGGGTTTTATTTTCGTTTTGATGATGACCGTGTAAACAAAGAAAGTGCTCATTGCCGCGGTTATGAGAGCATGACTGATATCGATACCGGGTCGGGTACGTTCCCGACCACTGATGATCTATTTATATGGAAATCTAATAGCCAAAACAGCACAGCGCGTCCATGGGTGGTTTACGGCGATGATTGCGGTTTTTGGCTATTGATTTATGCTAATTATACGGCCACTGGTGGAGATACTTATTGTAATATCCATTGGATCGGCGATTTTATTTCATTTGTTCCTGGCGATGGATACGCAAGCGGAATTGGCGGGTGTGTATCAGAAGGGAATGATAACAATTCTTACATGGGTAGCATCAGAGCCATAAATATAGCCCCATCTACGAGTCATGGTCCTCTCTATGCTGCACGGCCGTCCGATGGCACCGGCGCCAATGGGGATAATTTGTTTAAACTTATTTCCGGGGTAAATTCGGGAGCGAATAGAATGGGTCAGGATGGGATTCAGGCTGCTGAGTGGAACGGTCAGGTTTTGTATAGTCACCTCGGTGGAATTTGTGATTGTGCCATTAGAACATATCGGGGGAAAATGCCAGGAATCCTGGACTGTTTACATGATTACGCATTTATGACGGATGATTCTGTTCATGGGGATCTACGTTATCATAAATTTCGTCATGACGGCGACTCATATGGTGGATTTTTCATAGATATTATCAGTGATTTTAGGTGAACGGAGATTAGATGGCGACTCCCTTCAAACTAACAGATGGCATCGAACGGGAAGGGATCCCGGCCGCATCGACATTATATCGATTAGCCGGTACCGTTACGGTTGATGGCAACGGGGCCAAACGCAGAATAATAGCTTATCATCGTGAAACTGGGGATTATGTTGGAAGCGTAATGGCCCAATCAGATGGCAGCTGGGAAATATCAGGAATACCGCAATATGGATCTGGAAATGTAATGGTAATCGCCCAGGATACGGAAACTTCCGGATACAATTCAGGAGTTCGTGATTTTGTTACCCCGGTTTTAATTATTTGATAAACGTAATTTTTCAAAATGGCGTACACTCCCCCATCCGGTGACAATATATTAATTGATTTAGCCGGCGCTTATGTGCCCCCGGATGGTGATAATATTGATATTGATCTGGGTGATTCGAACTTGGTTACGATCAGCCTGGTACCCTTCATCGAGATCGAGCAGTTATCCTTGACGCCGGTCGTTGGTCAGCAGATCGTCTCTTTAGCGCCCTTCATCGAAATTGATCAATTTTCTCTGCGGCCGTCGCTGCGGCTTCATCTGGCGCCGTTCGTCGAGATTGAACAGCTATCGCTCGACGTATCCTATCAGCAGACAGTGGTTCACCTGGCGCCGTTTGTCGAGATCGGTCAATTTTCTCTGCGGCCGTCGCTGCGGCTTCATCTGGCGCCGTTCGTCGAGATTGAACAGCTATCATTGGATTGGAAAATATCGCTACGCAAACTCTGGGCGCTGGTCGGCGGGATCGGTACGGGTCGAAAATTCCTGGTATCTCAAAACCTGGAGATCCAGAAAAGAATCGTAATGCGCAATTCGTTGATCGCGGCCGTCAACCGGTCCTGGGCGATGAAGAATACGTTGAGCGATGCCAGTATTCACGCCGCCTGGGCCATAACTAACGAGCTGACGGAAACAGACACGGTATCCCGGTCCTGGGCCATGAAGAACACGATCGGTGATTATACGCCATCCGGCGGACCGGGCGACTTCTGGGGCCAGGGGCCGGTGGTGCACCGGCCCGGATCGCGGGGTGGATATGAGTAGGAATTATTATCCCACAAAGACGTTTCTTTATGTTTTCTTTGCGCCTGCCTGTGCGTCGCACGCAGACAGGCCTTTGCGTCTTGGCGGGAGGCGATTAGCATGACGATTTTATGGGACCTGACATTGGACGGCGCCAGCATCGGCGACCGGATCGACACCCTGAATATCACCCATGACCAGGCCGCGGTCCATAATGCCATCGCCCTGACCGCGCATGATGCCGAGCTCTACCATCTGGCCGATCCGGATCTTTTACCGGCATCGGGCCGGATCGTCTTTTACATCGGCGATCGGGTGATGACTTTTCTATTGGAGGAGCGGGACGGAAATGAAACTGCCTTTTCCCTGTCGGGGCGGTCGCTTTCGGCGCTGGATGAGGCTGAGTATCGCCATAATATTGAGTATGCGCTGACTGCGCCAAGGATGGCCAGTGATGTTGTCGGGGACCTGATTACCCAGAGCCCGATTCAATGGGACCTGACCGACTGGGCGCTGCCCAATGATTTTACATTTAACGGCAATCCCATCGAGGGAGCGTTGTCGATCGTGCGGGCCGTGGGAGGGGTTTTACGGTGCGCGGACGACGGCACGATCGTGGCCCGGCCGAAGTGGCAGACCCGGCCGTATCTGATACCTGCTGCCCCGGCGTTGGTACCCTACGACCGGATTGAAAACCTGATGACGCTATCGGCGCGGGATGAAACCGGAACCCATGAAAATGAAGTTACAGTGGACGGATACGCCTCCAACCTGGAGCTGCCCCTGATGGAGGTTGAGGAAGATAGCCCGGTGATCGGTGAGGATGTGCATATCCGGGTGTTCTGGGGCAACGTGACGCCGCCCGAAGTGGTCGATCAGTATGTGTCGGACGGCTATATTTCTGATTTTGGGTTTTTCAGCGATCAGTATGAGCAGGAAATAGCCTTCATCGAGGGCAAGGCCTCCCTGGCGCGGCCCATTCACGAGCTGGTCGGGGTTGACTGGCATGGTGCTTCGGCGGCGCCGGTGACATTTACCGCCGGGGAAAAGGAGGTTTTTTCCGACAATCTGTGGGGACTGGCCACGATCACTTACCGGTCGGTCTATCACAAGTATCGCCTCTATGGCCACGACGAAGCCAGACTGCTGCTGGCCTTTGCGTTTTCGGGGGGGGTGAATATTTCCGTAAAAGTCAAATTTGACGTTGGCGAAGAAAACGTGGCCCCGCCAATCTCGGAAGGGCTTTTAACAACTGAGGATGCGGCCCGGGCGCGGGGCGTGGCCTACTTAGACGATAACTATTACGATTTTCGGGTAGCGACGATCCAGGCCCCCTATCAC
>QMND01000081.1 GCA_003647605.1 Candidatus Shapirobacteria bacterium
CCTATAAATTAATTCACGATAACGCAAACTCAAATTATCAACCGATCTAATTGTCGATTGACCTGGTGTTTGAAAAAGTTTAATTAATGCAAAAACATCCTTTGGATCATTATTAAATGGAGTCGCCGTCAATAATAAAACTTTGTTACAGGGATTACTTCTACAAACTTGATGAAGTAATTTATAGTCATTCGTATCTTCATTACGATAACGATGGGCCTCATCTAAAATAAATAAAATTGGATCCGTTGATTCTCGGTATCTTTCATAAACGGTTTTAATTGCACCAGAGCTAAACACTTTTGAACCCCTAATACCAAACTGTTCTTTATAATCCTCCCATTGAGAATTAAGATGAGGTGGAGCAATAATAACAGTTCGTATATCCATATTACGAGCTACCGCCGAAGAAATTACGCTTTTTCCCAAACCAACCACATCTGCCAAAATAGCCCCATCGTATCTGTTAAGTTTATCCATAGCCATTTTGATGGCATCGACTTGATACTCCAAATCAATATACAGACCATTAGTAATGGTTTTAGGAGTTTGAAAAGAATCCACCTCTTCTTGATGAAACAACTCATAAAGAATCCTTAAGTAAACATCGTATGGTTTAGGCAAGGCATATTTCCAAATACGCGGTTTAATAGCTTCTATAAACTCATCCTTAGTATTTACATCCACAATTGCTACCGACTGGGAATCATCCCACATACTCTCAAACTCAGCTGAATATTCTTCGAATTTAGTTTTTTCGCGACTAGAATCATTAAGTTCTCCTTGTCCAATTAAACCCTTGTAGGTTAAGTTACTCGAACCCATAAACATAGTTCCCGGAAAATCACCATTTTGTGAATCTTTCTCTTTGTTGTGAATCAAATAAAATTTCCCGTGATAATCATCAATAGTTTTTCTAATTTCCAATGTACCGTTCTTTATTTTTTCTATATATAAATCAAAAATCTTGTTTGATTCATCACTATCAAAGATGTCACTATCATTCACAAAACTGACAAAAGTATCGATGTAATTAAGTTTGCGAACAGTCCTTGAGGTTGTGTGTTTTCTCGTCTGCCATTTAGAAAGATCAATATCTCCTTCTTTAGACTGTTGGACAATTTTAGAAACTAATTTGGGATCAACCTCTAAGCCAACTAAAATCCTGATTTTTTTGTCCTTAAATTGCTCAAACAAAGCTTGAAAACCAGAAAAGTAAAAAAAACCAACCGCGATATCTACTCGGTCTGCCGTAACTAAAGCGTTTTTCAAAGCCTGCTGTAATGTTTGGTTTTTATTATCTATAATCGACATCGTGCTTGACAATTATAGCCCGTTACAAAGGTTAAATAAATAAGCCAACCCAATATCCACAAAAACCTTTCAACTGTTCGGAAATTCCGAACAGTTGGATCTGAATTAACTTAATACCTTTTACATTCCCGACGGGATTATCACGGATTTTTTTATAAAAATCCTCATAATGACAGAGTATCAAATTTTGTCGGTAGGTTAGTAAAAATAAATATCCGTCATTGTAGGCAAAGTGATGTAGCAACCTACCCACAACGGCTTGCCATTTATCATCTATAATAAAACCAATGATTCATATTTTTCATGGTCAAAATCAATTTCTCAGTCGGCAGAAACTTAATCAAGCCATCGACAAACTCAACAGTCCCAATTTCCTTAAATTAGACAAAAAAGAAATCGACCTAGAAAAAATTAACAACTTCCTCAACACCACTTCTTTTTTCGCCGAACAAAAAATTCTCATCCTCAGCAATTTATTCTCCCTCAACAAAAGCCAACTAGACAAAATTATTCCCATTCTCAAACAAAGCTCCGAAAACATTTTTATTTGGCAAAACAAAAAACTAAACGCCTCCCAATTAAAAACATTTCCCCAAGCTCAAGTCAGCCATTTTCCCCTCAGCCAAAACATGTTCAAATGTATCTACGCCATCAAACCCGGCAATCTCAAACAATTTAATCAACTTTATCAACAAGTCATCGACCAAGAGCCCTTTGAATTGTTTCTTTATTTAGTCGAAAACTCTTTCCGTAAACAACTCCAAACCTACTCCAAATTTGTCATTCCTAAATTAAAACAAGCTTATTTGCAATTAATCGAACTTGATTATCACAACAAAAGCGGTCAACTATCATCTTCCAAACAAAGCAGTTTGCAACGAATTATAATTAATTTGCTAAAGTGAATTATGAAAACTATTTCTATCGAAATCGACAAACCTTGGGGCGGTGAAATTATTCTAACCTCTCCAAATTCTCCTTACACCGCCAAGATATTACACATCAAAGCCGGTCATCGCTTTTCACTTCAATATCACGATCAAAAAGTGGAAACCCTAACTTTAGTAGATGGTCAAGCTGAAATAACCCTAGGGCCCAATCCTCAACAACTGACTGTTTCCCCTATGCAAAAAAATCAAGGCTACACCATTACCACCGGCACCATTCATCGCATCAAAGCCATTACCGACGCCACTGTTCTCGAGACCTCCACCGGCGAAAAAGGCAACACCATTCGACTGGAAGACGACTACCATCGCTCTGATGAAAGCGAAACCGATCGACAACTGGCTCGCCACTCAAGCTAAAAAAGTGTTAAAGTTAATTATTAATATTAATACTTCAATACATACCCTATGAAAAATATTCTTTGGTTCAATCAAGTTGATCATAACGATTTAGCTCTAGTTGGTGGCAAAGGCGCCAATTTGGGCGAAATGTATAAAATCAAAATTCCAGTTCCCAACGGTTTTGTGGTTACGGCTCAAAGTTATTTCGATTTCATCAAGACCAACCAGTTGATGGATCAAATCCGTCAATTACTCAAAAGTACCGACATTAAAGATCCCAATCAATTACTGTCAGTTTCTAAAAAAATCCGCCGTTTAATCGAAAAAAGTCCCATGCCCGATCATATCGCTATTGATATCATGAAGGCTTACAAAAAATTATCCCGACATGGCGGTTTGGCTAATGTGGCTGTGGCTGTTCGTTCCTCAGCTACTGCCGAAGATTTACCTGATGCCTCTTTCGCCGGTCAACAAGACACTTTCTTGAATGTGGTCGGCGAGGCCAATTTAATCAAACGAGTTCAAAATTGTTGGTCGTCGCTTTTTACCCCTCGAGCCATCTTCTATAGAGAAAATAAACACTTTGACCATTTCAAAGTCGGCATTGCTGTCCCAGTTCAAAAAATGGTTCAATCCGAAATTTCTGGAGTCATGTTCACCGTCAATCCAGTTACCAATCAAAAAGACCAGATCATTGTTGAGACCGTTTGGGGGCTAGGGGAGTATATTGTTCAAGGCACTGTCACTCCCGACCAATATATTATTAACAAAAGAAATTGGACCGTCGAATCTTTTACTCCAGCTGTCCAAACTCGCCAACTACTCAAATCCAACGACGAAACCAAAGAAAAACCTGTTCCTAAATACAAACAAAAAAAGGCTAAAATCGATTCTAAATTAGCTATCAAAATTGCCAAAATCGGTCAAAAATTACACAATCATTACGCCAAACCTCAAGATATTGAATTTGCTATCGAAAAGAGTAAAGTCTACATCGTCCAAACTCGGCCTATTACTACTCTCAATAATTCCAAGTCGATTAACCACCAAAACCAAATCAACATTCCGGCTGATTTCAAAGGCGATTCAGCCAGTCCTGGTTTTGCTTCTGGCAAAGTTGTCATTCTCAAAAATGCCAAAAATCTAGACAAGTTAAAGAAAGGGGATATCTTGGTTTCCGTCATGACCTCGCCCGATTTTGTCCCAGCCATGAAAAAGGCAGCTGGCATTATTACCGACAAAGGTGGTCAAACTTCTCACGCCGCCATTGTTTCCAGAGAACTGGGCACCCCTTGTGTGGTCGGCACCAAAGTTGCCACCAAAAAATTAAAAGATGGCGACATTGTTACTCTTGATGGCTCCACCGGTCGAATTTGGTTTGGCGATTTAACCAAAAATTTTCAACAATCAACTAACAAAAAACAAACAGGTCGCAGTCTCAAAACAGCTACCAAAATTTATGTCAATCTAGGCGAACCTGAACTGGCCAAAGAAATATCCCAAAGGCATGTTGACGGTATCGGTTTGCTCAGGGCCGAATTCATGATTGCCAACATCGGCATTCACCCCAAACACATTATCGCCAGAGG
>QMND01000082.1 GCA_003647605.1 Candidatus Shapirobacteria bacterium
ATTTTCTTCTCTCTGGTTATTGGTTATTTATTTGTTCATGTATATTATTCTTCCCGGGGCATCTCATTAGAGTACGCAATACTGCAATTGCGAAAAATTAAAAAAACAGGAGAAATTTTCATGAGTAAAAAAGTAATTACAATCTTGGCTTTAGTTGCTCTTTTGTTGAGTATATACCCATTCTCTGTAGGTGCTGAAAACAAATTAACAACTGCTTTTAATGACTTCTTGACTAATCATGGATTATCGAAAAGTTTTGTTGGATTAGAGTTATTGACAGCTCTTGGCCTTTCAATATTTCTTATATGGAAAATCAGGAAAATTAAATTTAACGAAACATGGTTAAAGCCCTGTATTATATTTATTTTAGTAATTTCAATTTTATCCTCTCTGTTTTGGTTATGCTTTATTTTCGTTTTCTTTTTACAAATCACATATTAGTATTTCAAGGTTACAAGAAAATAAAAACCCAAGGAGATTTTTATGAGTAAAAAAATGAAACTTTTAATTGTTGTTGGAATGGTTCTATTCAGGGGCGCTTTTGTGTACGGTTGGGCCGGGAGAACGCACGGGGCCTTGACGGTAAAAGCGGTGTCTGATACGGATCAGTGTGTTTTGGATAATTATCTAAAAGAGGTGCTGGATATGAATCAGGGAATCGCTTCAAAACATGATTGGCAGATACAGAATACTCAGGCATTAGGAATTCCGGATGACCAGTACTCTGATAGAATTACAGGAATAGCATCAGAGTACTATTGGACCTATGAAACAGATATTACGGACTTGTTGGAATTTGGCGCCAAGCTTGAAGATATTCCAGCACCTCGAGCCAAACACCATTTTTATGACCCCATAGCCAACAGGGGCTTGGATAATCAGGAAATGAAAGCTTGGTGGACAGAAAGGATGGATGGCTTTTCAGAATTCATATATGGTTTTACCGCCGACATGTTGGGAGATTATGTTATTCAACTCGTCGTTAATGATGGCAAGGAGGATAGTAATCCTGATATGATAATTGTTAGCACCTCCAATATTTCACCTGTTGCGAATGCAGGCGAAGATCAGGCGGTTTATGTCGGAGATATGGTGACCCTTGATGGAAGCAGCAGTTCTGATGCAGATGGTGACATCCTATCATTTATCTGGGCGTTTACTGCGATGCCGCAAGGAAGTCAGGCCTCCTTGAGCGATGTCAATTCTGTTAATCCGACTTTTGTTGTAGATGTTCCGGGAATATATGTTGTCAGTTTGATGGTAAACGACGGCACAGTAGACAGCGTTTCAGATACAGTGTCAATCAGCACGATTAATGTTGCTCCCATCGCTGATGGAGGAAGCGATCAGGCAGTTTATGTTGGGGAAACAGTAAATCTTGATAGCGGCAACAGTTTCGATCCGGATGGAGATGAATTAACTTATCTCTGGTCGTTTGTAACTCGGCCTGCTGACAGCACTGCTATATTGAGTGAACCCAATGCGGCTACCCCTTCCTTTATAGCGGATGTGTCCGGTACATATGTTGTCGGTCTTGTGGTTAACGACGGAATAATCAACAGCGCACCCGACACAGTCTCAGCGAGTACGATCAATGTTTCGCCGGTTGCGAACGCCGGTCAGGACCAATCCGTCTATCTTGGCCAGACCGTGTTGTTGGACGGAAGCAGCAGCTATGACTCCGACGGTGACGAAATTACATACCAGTGGGCTTTTGTGCAGGTTCCTGATGGCAGCGCAGCGGTTTTGGAAGGGGCAACCACTGTATATCCGGACTTCATTCCTGATCTGCCGGGTATCTACACGCTGAATCTTGCAGTCAGTGATGGTTTGCTTCAAAGTCAACCAGACAGCGTTACGGTTTCCGTGGCGACTTATGCAACGACTGTCATCTTAAAAGTACAGAATATCATTGATGTCATTAACAGCTTCAATGGAGATGTATTTAAGAACTCTAACCGTAGAAAGGCACTGACAAATAAGCTGAATTCAGTTATTGAAAAGCTGGAATACGGGCAGTATCAGGACGCCTTAAATAAATTAGAAAATGATATCCTAAAAAAGACCGATGGCTGTTGCCAGTCAGGCGAACCCGAAAAAAATGACTGGATTATTGACTGTGAAGCCCAAGAGGAGGTTTATCCATTGATTTTAGATGTTATTGAGCTTCTTGATGATATGTAAATACTAAAAATGACTCCAATGGCAGGAATTTCAATATTTACCATTGTCATAAGTTCTTAGAGGTATTTGTCAAATTTAAGCACCGTATTCAATATTGAATACGGTGCTTTGTTTTTTTACTTAGGTTGTAGGACGGCATATTTGATTGAGTTATAGGACTATAATGTAAAAAGATTGATTTTTAAAATTAAAGATTAAATCTCATTTTGGATATGCCGAATAATGTACCATCGGGAAAAGTTGGTGAATAAATACAGGGAGTCCAAAATGAAACGATCCGGAATACTATTCGCAGTGTTATTGCTTTCAATTATCATCGCCATTACAGCATGGTCCAAAGAAATTTTTCAGATTGAGCAACACAATGGCATGGTTCTTTTACTGGATGTAGATCAATCGGCGGATGCCGAAATGGAAATTCCACTTCACGCTGCTGTCAAAGAGAACGATCTTGTAGAAGTAAAGCGTCTTATCAATGAAGGGGCAGATATTAATTGCAACTATCATGGAATGAACCCGTTATGCAAGGCAGTCTTAAGAAAAAATAATGAAATGGCGGTGTTATTGATTGAAAATGGAGCAGATGTAAACAGTCCCAATTTAATACTATCGGCTCTTGAACTGGCCGCAAATAAAAATGATATTGAAATGATAAAACTGCTTATCGATAACGGCGCAACAGTCTGCGGGCCTGACGAGTCGCCGTTGCTGGATCCTGCAAGAAAGGGATATATCGAAGCAATCGATTTGCTTGTAGCCAATGGGGCAGATGTTAATGTTGTCGGTTCCGAAGGAATAACTCCTATTTTTGAAGCAATCTATGATCGAAACATTGAAACAATGAAGATTTTAATAAAACATAATGCCGACGTTAACTATCAAAGTGAGGAAGGTTTAGGTAGCCCGCTGCATTATGCAATTTCCTATAACTTTGTTAAAGGTGTCGAATTATTGTTGGAACATGGAGCCGAAACTGAATTAAAGACAAAAAATGATGGTGCAACACCTCTTCATATGGCTGTTGCAGATGGCCGTAAAGAAATTATAGAGATGTTGTTACAGCATGGTGCAGACATTAATGCTCTCAACAAGCGTAACCAAACGGCCTTAAACATAGCAACTTACATCGAAAATATTGTATTATATCGTATCCAAGCAGGGATTGATACAGAAGAGATTACTACTGAGGAAATCACCGAAGGTCTCAAGGTTGTTCGTGAAATTATAGAACTGCTCATCGGCCATGGCGCTCGAATTAACCTTCATGATGCCGTTTTGCTTGAGGATATGAATTGCGTAAAAGATTTACTGGACAAAGGTGTCGATGTTAATGCACAAGACTGTATCCAGATGACAGCCCTGCATCATGCTGTAAATAATGATCAGTTACAGATGATTGAACTTTTACTGCAAGAAAGTGCCGATATCAATATTGTTGACGGGCAAAACTGGACAGCAATTCACTACGCTTCTTTTGGTGGCAATGATGAAATACTGAAATTGCTTTTATCGCAAGATAACATTGATCTTACCATTAAAGCACAAAATGGAATGACTGCCTTGGATATGGCCATTGACAAGAATCACAATGAACTTGTTAAACTACTTGAAAATTACAGGTTCGATAAGTAAGGGCAGTCCCTTTCTGTCAGAATCATTGCATCGCCGCCAGCACACGCACCGCTCCGTCACGGCTTTTGCGAATAAAAAGCAAAAGACCGTGCCCTCGCTCACACAATGTCATCGCAACGGTTCGCGAAAAGTGAACGCCTCTGGTGTCGCACGCAACGGTTACACGAGCGCATCACGGTTTCACGAGCATCCAGCCACAGGGTCGCACACGCCACGGTTTGCGAGCAATGAGCCGCTCCGTAATGTTTTTTGCGATTTTTATTCCCTACGGTCATAAAATGCAAAAAAACATCCCGTCGCTCGCACAGGGTTACTCCCATACCGCCCCGATGGGGCGGAAATCGGCTGCCCCTTCGGG
>QMND01000083.1 GCA_003647605.1 Candidatus Shapirobacteria bacterium
CTCCTATCTTTCTTAATTCTTTCCTGAATTCTTTGTTGATAGCATCAAGAATATCTTTATATTCTTTCTCTAGTTCTTCTAATTCTTTCCATAAGTCTTTCATTAAAGATATCTCCAGATTTTTGATCTTTTCTTCCCAGGGTCTATTTTCCCTTCCCAATATTCATTTAACCAATTCTCTACATCTTGAAGACTATCTATCTCAATAGTTTCAATTCCCTTCTCGGTTTGTTTCGCAATGTACTTCGCTCTATTCCAAGGAGGGAGTAACCAATTCTGATTAGAATCTAATAAATGATTATTACAAATATGTCTAAATAAGCCACTTTTTGTCTTATAGAGATAGGGATTACTCCAACAGAAGGGACATTTTCTAGTTATTCTCTTTTTCATCTACTTTCACCTTAATGAGGACTGAGATTTTGCCGCAATCCTCGCATCCAATAAACTCATCATCTCCTACTGGTAATCTTAATATTTTAACATTATAGGAACCACAATTAGGGCATTTAATCTTCTTCATTAAAGATCCTCCCTAGATTATAAATAGTTATGATAAGCCAGGCTATATTCAGAATAACTATAGGCCAAGCTTGAAGACAATAACTATAAGTTGCAACTAAGACTGAGCCCATAGCTGAAATTATAAAACTTGTAATTTTGCTTTCCGTAACCAAAGCCCAAGCCAAGAGAAGTAGAAACATTCCAAGATATCCTACTAATTCTATCATTTTCTTTCCTCTCTTTCTTTTAACTTTCTTCTACATTTGTGACACAGTTGATCCTTATCATGCCAATCAGTGTAGAATAGTCTAAGACAACGAGGGCACTTCTTCAAAGATCTTTCTGGATGAATCATACCACACCTCGGACAGACCTGATAATCATTTGACATTCCTTTGTTTCCCTCTTTGCTTATTTACAATATTCTGACCTTTTTGAGGCTTTCTTAGACTCTCTTGAATTTCTTTCTTAAGAGTCTTTCTAATCCTAGCTAATCCTTTCTGAGTAAACTTATTGAATCTTAGAATTCTACAGTTTAATTTCTCTTTTATCCATTCATCTCTTAACTTGTCTTTTGCTTTACTCTCACCTAAATCATGCCAAAATGAATCTGCTTCAATTACTAAATTAAATCTAGGTAAATAGAAATCTAATTCATAGACACCTTTTGTAGGGCTTTTTAATCTAAAGTTATGCCAGAAATCTAATTCTTCTATTAGACCTATTTCTTCTTCTAAGATTCTCTTTATCTTTAGTTCACTCTTACTCCACTTTCCTTTCTGGTAATATCTTATTGCGGCTTCTGAAGCTAGTCTCTTAAAGTTCTCTTTATTTTTCACTCCATTCTTCGGTTTAGGTATTCCTAATCTTCCTTCTTTTAAGAAATCTGAAAATGCACCCCAGTGTTTTAGTATATCCCTCTTAAGTCCTTCCTTCCCAAGCAAAGGTAGTTCTTTAAGCATAGGTGTTCTATGTAATTCTCTTTTAAGTTTTCTAAACTCTTTAAGACATTCTTCTTTAGTCCTTACTTTTTTGATATTCCTTTTAATTTTAGTTCTCTTCTTTTCTATTTCTAAACTCTTATCTAATCTAAAGAGTTTGATTTTTTCTTTTACTTCTTCTAGAGGAAGGTTTAGTTCTTTACTAATTTCTTCAGGAGATTTTCTTTTCGTTAAGTAAAGTTTCTCAAGTTTTGCTTTAATGACTTTATTCTTACAAGCCATTCTATTTCCTCTCTTTTCTTTTTGCTCTTGATCTTGGACCGACTATCCCTCTAAAGACAGCACAAGAAATACAGTAGTATTCCGTTCTTCTAACTTTAGGAAGATAAGTTCCTTTCTTCTTTAACTCTCTAGCAAGACTAGGTTCTATAGGACTTATCCATCTTGTAATTCTCTTAGCTTTATCGGCAGGAACTAATTTCCCACAAGCCGAACACTGGACAAATTTCTGTCTGCCTTTTCTTCCTTTTGATCTTCCTCTATTCTTTCTTTTTCTAGGCACCTTTAACCCCCTCATATTTTCTTTTCTTTAAAGCTCTTGCCAATTTAAAAGTAGTATACTCTCTTTCCAGTTTAGCCCATCTATGTTTCTCGAAATTCTCTATGAGTTGGGGGATTCTTGGGATACCTTCTAGCTCAATCAAAGGCTTACTTAATTCTTTTAAACTTAAGATCAAATATTTTAGTCCTTTCTTATATTTCCTAGGAGCCCAGAAAACTATCCAATCATCTGAACAAGAACTTATTTGAAATTCATCTCTAAAAACGGCTGCTAGTTTCAAGAACATAGGGAGATCTACGAACTTATAAGAATAAACTTCCCAAGTCTTATTATCCACAAGAATAATTTGAGGATAAGTTGTAAACCTTCTAATTAGAATTACTAGACTGTAGTTCTTCGACAACTGCTCTAGCAACCTCCTTCTCATCTTTAAAGAACTTAGCATACATATGAAGTCTCTTTTTGAACAAGTCTAGTTTAAATCTTAGATCTCTAATCCTCAATTTGAGATACTTTCTGTAATCCTTTCTTAGTTTTACTCTATCAAAATCTGAAAGATCAGGAACTTCTAATCCACACTTTGGACATTGCCAGTAAGCAAAAGTACTATCATAACTATAACTATAGTAAAGCATCATTTCCCATCCACAATAAGGGCAAGTTAGCAATTTCTTATGTTTTTTATAGTATTTCGATTTTCTAGGATCAACTTTCTTCAACAATTTCCCTTCCCCATTGAGTTCTATTCCAGATTCTATCTACGATATAATTAGTGCAGAAACAAAGTAACTCAGTTAATACTGCTAATCCTCCTCCAGAAAGATAGGCTATCTCATAAGGAACTCCAAGATAAGAAAGAATAAAGCCTATTACGAAAGTATCAATTATTATTTCTACTAAGTTAGCAGTAAGAGCTTTTAAGAAACTTCTCTTTCTAGTATCATAAACTTTAGGCAATGTTCCCACTACCATTACTAGTTATTTCTTCTAACATCTTATTAAACAAGACATGATAGGGACAATGAAAACACTCATCTACACTTTTCTTTCCTGTTTTCTTTTCACATTCCTTGCATTTCTCTTTCAATTTCAATTTAAGTTTCTCTATTTTCCTAGCTGAAGAAGGTTGAACTTTCTTTCTAAGAACTTCTATGACTTCTTTGGAGAAATAATCTCTTCTACCAGTTCTTTTGAAATGCTCTACTACAGCTTCTTTATACTTTGTTTGATACCTTTTATCATGGGCATCCAAAACTAGCCAACAAAAATAACAAAGAGTCTGCCAATTCTCTATTTTTCTACCACATATACAACTGTTCAAGAGATAACACCTTTCTTTCTTAGATAAGAACACCAATCAAAATCAAATAAAGCAAACATCGATCTTTGGCTTCCGAGAGAAGTAAAGAGTGTTTCAGTTCTTTTCGTATAGGCTATTTCTTTCTCCTTATACAGAAAAGTTACTTCTACTTCATCAAATTTAATTTCAGGTCCTTTGTTTGTTATCTTTAGAAGAACCATTTCTATTCTTGGAAGATAAAGAAATAACATTGTTTTAATTCTTCCTTCTATCTTATAGATAACTCCTCGAGTTCCTGCATTTGTCCAAACTTCTTGACCTTTGTTTAATAATCTAATTTCAACTTTAAAATTCGAATAAAAGATTTCCCGTGCTTTGGCTGGATCTAAGATTTCTTTTCTTTTAAAGAGAAAATCCATTTAAGTATTATCCTCCTTTAGAGCCCAACTAAACTTTTCTCTCAAAGACTTGGAATAGATCTTCGTAATATCAATGTTTTCTTTTTCACAAAACTCTTTCACTAGCCTAGGATCTATATAGGAGTTCTTAGAAGTGTTTAAATTCCAATCTTTTAGTTCTTCATGTAATTTAACTTCATAATAAGCTTCAGTAACCTTGACTTCTTGTTTCTTTATTCTCTCTTTAAGTTTCTTCCTTTTCTTTGGATTTTTCTCAGAAGCTAGTTTAATTTCTAATTCCTTTAACTTCTTCTTTCTCTTTTCAAGTCTCTCTTGTTTTCTTAACAATCCTCTTTCGTAGGAAGAAGGAATCTTTCTTTTGTGATTAAGTTTCTTAGCAACCTTTAGATTAACTTCTTGAAAAGATAATTTCTTGAGTTTCTCAGAATCTCTAGGAA
>QMND01000084.1 GCA_003647605.1 Candidatus Shapirobacteria bacterium
ACAAACTCCTCTGGTGTTTTTACTTCTGCATATTGAGCTACTGGCGGACTGAACTTCTTTAAAAAAGGATGTTTCTCTTCTAATGTTTCTATCTTATATGGAATACCAAATAACCTTTCTTTTTGTATCTGCTCCATCTCCTTTGCCTGCTTCGTTGCCTGTTTCGCCAACACATTAATCTCTTCTATTTGTGGTTGCGCTTGGCGTATCTTTCTGGCTTCTTCCCAGTAAGCTTTTGTCGTGGCTGATTCTTTTGGTATGGCTTCAAACGCTGACCTAACACGTTCAAACGCTTTCTGAGATTCTGGATTTGCTAATATTATGGGCTCACCGGGCTTACCACCATAAGTCTTCATGAATTCTGATTTTATACGTTCAGCCTCTCGTATCGCTTCCTGCCTTCTCTTGACTTCAGGTGGCGGTTTTATAGCCACCTTGCTCTGTATCGCTTCTCCTAAATGCTCATCAAACCCTTTTGTGCCCTCATAATATTTCGTGTTGTTTACAACAATGTATCGTTTGCCCTTTTCTTTATGGATTATACCTAACGATTCCGCTAATCCTAATTGCTGTTTCCTATATGTTGATAGTGTTGAGCTCAATGCTTTTTCTTTTTCGGGATAATGACCTGTTAGGCGCTTTATTGGCTCGATTAATGACTCAATAGCTGTTGGAGGACGACGATACGATTGTTCAGGTATAGTAAAGACAGGTACACGACCCGTAGATTTTATGTATTCTCCTAACCCGGTAAAAGTTACTTCTGGCATGGGCTGTTTTTTCGCAGGGAAACTAACAATCATTGCTTTTTCCATCTGCGATATTTGCTTTGGTGAATACTGTTCCATAAACAATTTGCTCAGTGTTTCAAATTCTTTTACCGCTTTTGGTTTTGGTTGTTTCAGTGTTTTTTCGAGTTTTTTTGCTCTTTTTTCATATTTCGTGAGTTTTGGCTCTAATTCTTTTTCTATCCCTGACACAGCACCTGCTAATAAATTATATTTTGCTATTTCTTCAGGTGTCCAGCCGCCTTTCTGATACTCTTCAAATGTTCGGTTCAGCTCAGTAACTAATTTGTTATGTGCTTCAGTTTGCCGTTTGAGCTCAGCACCCTGTGTTTGTAACTGCTCGCTTATACCTTGCAGACTCTGCATTTTACTGATATATGCCTGTACTTCGGGATGCTGCGCTAATGTAGTAAGTCTTTGGTATTGCAATATATCTTGCTTAGTAATGGGTTTCGGTACTGATTTTTTTTTAGTTTTTTTTAGTTCTGATGGTGATGGTTTGGCTGCGTATTCTGATGCTTTTGTATATGCTTCCTTTATCTGTCTTGCTACTGCTTCGTATTCTTTTGCAAAACCACTTGCCCATGCTGGTGCTTTTATGCCATATTTCTTACCACCAACTTCTATCTCTTTTTTTATTAGTTTCTCCATCTGCGGGACATTTTTATAGTACCCGCTTTCGTATTTCCATTTCAAAAGACCGTAATATTCTGGCTCGGCTGGCTCAGTAGGTAGTGGAACAAACTCAAAAGTACCAGTTTTAGGATTAGCTTTGTATGTGCCCCATTTAAAGCCTAAAGCTTTTGCCTGTGATGGTGACAAGGCTGCCATGTCACTGACACTTACTGACTTGCCACCCTCTTCGATTTTTATCCACTGACCTGTATGTACTCGTCCCTTACTCGCTTCTTCTGCTTTTCTATACTGTTCTTGACGTTGCTGCTCAGCTCGTCTGCGCCGTTCTTCTCTTCTTATTTGCTCTTCTCTTATTTTCCGTTCTGTTTCTTCCTGCGCTCTCTTGAGTTCTGCTATCTTTTCAGTTTTGTAACGCTCAATCGCCTTTTTCCGTACTACTGAAGGATATAACGGTACTTTACCCTGTTCTGCTCGTGATATAACCTCACGATACACACGTTCGCTTATCACTGGCTGCTGTCGTTTCATTGCTCTTCGGTTTCAACTCCTTCTTCTCTTTCTTCCGTAACTTTTTTAGCTTCCATTAATTGCTGGTCTCTGAGCTCAACAAACCGTTCCACATTCTCGCTCGCTACTGCTACTGCTATTAACGCATTACCTAATGCTGCATACTCCATATCGGTAAATCCGCCGTTTGGTCTGGATAGAATATTACGCAGAAGTACCGCAGTCTCAGTTAGCTCATACGCGGTCGCTTCTAATCGCCGTTGCTGTTTAATAATTTCCTCTTTGTTAGTTCTTGGTGACTTGGGCACTTCCACCTTCACTGGCGTCTCGTCCTCTTCTTCGTTCGCTACTACTTTTTCTTCCTCTTCTTCCTTTTTTATTATCCTCTTTCTTCCCATTTTCTTCCTAATTCCTAACATTTTCTTCTTTAATATATTATATAATCCCTATCTTTCAAATATTTGTC
Source organism: Candidatus Shapirobacteria bacterium (assembly GCA_003647605.1). GTDB lineage: Bacteria > Patescibacteriota > Microgenomatia > UBA12405 > UBA12405 > B61-G2. The sequence goes on from QMND01000084.1 coordinate 2,398, forward strand.
GTATCTCAGCTTACGTGCTGCGCTGAGTATGAATATTGTTGTGCCAATCAGAGGTATGGTGTAGATTATCACATGTATCATTGTGATAAAGAATTGCGCATCGTAGGACGACTGCATCTCATAGGACGACCATCTACCACCCAAATTGTAAATTCCTTGGCACACTAACGTATCATGTATCTGATCGGTTGCAACACCGACGCTTATCGCTAACACCATACCCACGAGATTGCAAAATAACATGATGAAAAAGCTTGCAATAAGCTGTTTGCTATATGTGCTCATTTTTTATAGTTTCCAAAAGTTTATCATATTGTTAGCGTATTCGTTTAATTTGTTGTTAGGGACTTGCGCCTTTTTCTTTGATTTGGTTGTTGTTTTTCTCTTTGTAGTTGTTGTAACCGCATTAGGAGCTTGGGTATTCGCAAGTTTTTGCATTCCACGCCATACCCTACTTAATTTCCCACGTGCTGCTATAAGCTTTTGTTTACTTTTCTGACGGCGGGCTTGTAACCTCAAATACGCTTCGGCTTCTTTTGTACTCACACCATACTTTTTCGATAGCTCCTTTGCCTTATCTGCTAACTCCTTTTGTGACTGATAATGCTTCTGGCGCGCTATTGCTTGCTCTACACGTTTCGCAGCCTTAAATTCTTCTAATATTTTCATTCTATCACCCTCTTCTCTAATAACGCTATCACTATCGGATATATGAGGAAGAACCCAATTACCGTGAATATCGGCATCGCTTTATACATTGTTATATTGAAATTAAACGCTTTCTGCGTGCCTATCGAAACCATATCCTGGTCTATCATGTAATTAAACTGCGAGATTATTGCATTCACTATTGGGATACACAAAATGTAAACGCTTGTGCAGAACAAAAGCGCTATAACCATTACTGCGAACGCGTATGACACACCCGATGTGTCCGATAATAATGATAGACTTCGGGTCATTGTGGTTCTTCCTCAATTTCTATATTGAATTTTCTTATTTATAAAGTTTTAAAAAATGTGGATTTTAGCGTGGTGCGTGCCGGGACTGAAAAGTGCTATAATAATGAAAATATAATGAGGGGTTTTAGCTATATAGTGCCGTCGCGCACGCGCACACGCACGCATAACAGCGCCTCAGTTTTCCTTTGCTTTTGTGTCACGCCATTTGCGATACGCTGCACTGTCACATTCCATGATCTTACACGCTTTCCGCTGACTCAAACCTGCTGCTATCAGTTGCTCCACTTTCTTATATTTCTCTTCGTTTGGGAAGACACCTTTAACACCACTCTTGGGACGTTTTGCTTCTTCGGCTTCGTTCTTCATACGTTCCACTCTGATTTTTGTTGCTGCTTCGCGACGCAAAACATCATACTCGGTTCTCAGTTTCTCAGGTGGCGCTGGACAGGCAAACCGAACTACCGCAACACCTTCTTTTGTCCTTGGATAGTGATAGTGTGGTGCGTGCTCACGTGGCTTGCTAACAACATTAAACACCTTCGGAAACGTCCAGTGCTGACTGAACAAAGACATGTCCATCTCGATTTGGTAGTTTACCAAGTTCCTCGGAACTTTGTCTATCAGGAAGTCAGATATGATTGACATCATCACTACCGTATTCTCTGTTCTGAAGACCTGAAAAACATCATTGAGTAGTTTGTTTCCTTTTGACATCGCTTCACGTGCGTTCCACGCTATACCTATATCATCAAAAAGATAGATGTTGTACTGTTTGACATCC
>QMND01000085.1 GCA_003647605.1 Candidatus Shapirobacteria bacterium
CTTATATACCAAATGGTTTCGTTTTATGTCACCACTTTTTCCCTTATTTCTCTTTTTAGCATCTTTATTTATTTATTCTCTATCAAAATTTAAGTTTTTGACTTCACTCGTATTCACTTTATCTATTTTACCGGCTATTCTTTTTTTCTCAATTTATTTCAAGACAGATATCAGACTGCAAGCCTCTCAATATCTCAGCCAGAATCTGTCAGCCGATAGTCATCTTTTGTCAGAAGCTGGCAATATTCTCAACATCCCTTTAACTCCTCATACTTTTGTTGTTGAAAACTTTGACTTTTATAATTTAGATACCAATCCTAGATTGCCAGGAGAACTAATAGAACAAATTTTTGAATCTGATTACATCTTAATTCCTTCCAGGCGAATTTTTGCCAATCAAAAAGGATTGGCCTTTCCTGTATCTAATGCTTACTATCAGGCCCTTTTTTCCGGTCAGCTTGGTTTTCAACCAGTCAAAAAATTCTCAATTTTTCCTGAGTTTATGTCAGACGAATTAGCCGAAGAGACTTTCTCTGTTTTCGATCACCCCGTTATCAGAATTTACAAAAAACAAAAACAATTAAGTATTAAAGAAATAGAAGACCTAATTTTATGAAAAATCATAAAAACAAAATTGTCTTAATTCTTATCTTTTTTCTTGCTTTATCCTTTCGACTTTATGGTATTAATTGGGACAATGGTCATCATTTACATCCAGATGAACGGTTTTTGACCATGGTTATTAACGACATCAGTTGGCCAGACTCTCTCTCTACCTATTTAGATACCAATACTTCTCTTCTTAATCCATATAACCATCCCCAGTATCATTTTTTTGTCTACGGCACTTTTCCTGTTTTTCTAATCAAATTTTTAGCCGTCGTTTTTAAACTCAACTCTTACGACAAAATATATCTCTTGGGTCGTTTTTTGTCAGCTCTTTTTGATTCCTTAAATGTATTTTCTCTCTACTTTTTATCAAGACTTGTTCTACAAACTAAAAAAGATAATCTTCGCCATTTATTTCCTTCTTTTGTTTACGCTTTTGCTGTTTTACCTCTACAACTGTCCCACTTTATGGCCGTCGATACCTTTCTTAACTTTTTCATTTTAGTGACTTTTTTATCACTTTCCTTTTATTTAACTAACAGCAAAATCTACTTTCTTTATTTATCTGCCGTTTTTTATGCCTTAGCCATGGCTTCAAAAATATCAGCCGTTTTATTTGCCCCCACTATCTTTTTATTTTTTCTAGCCTATCTTTTTAAATACAAAAAAATCTTAAGAACTTTATTACTGGTTGTTTCTTTTGGTATTCTCTCCTTTTTAATTTTTCGTTTTTTCCAGCCCTATGCTTTTATCTCCTTTTTAAAACCCAACCCCAACTTTGTTGATAGCCTCAAAACTCTTCAGTCTTTTAACGGTATGGACAGTTATTTTCCCCCCGCAGTCCAATGGATTAGTCGACAAGGCATTTCATTTCCCTTAAAAAATATCATTTTTTGGGGGGCTGGTTTAGCCTTTTCCTTAATTTTTGTCATAGCTATTTTAAACATATTCCTATCTAAAAAAATAAAATTATCTAAACTATCTCTTGTTTTTGTTTTTTCTGCTCTATGGATTGCAACCTTCTCCTTATTTCAAGCTAATCAGTTTGTCACTACTATGCGTTATTTTTTACCCATCTATCCTTTTCTTGCTATTTTTGCTATTTATTTGCCTCAGTCCAAATTACTTATTAAAATTCTTTTTGCCTTCCACTTTTTATATTTTTTTGCTTTTCTGTCGATTTATTCCAGACCACATTCCAGGCTTCAGGCCTCGACATGGATTTACCAACATTTACCTGCTAATTCTGTCATTACCAACGAAGCTTGGGATGACCCCTTGCCTCTCAACCTCCCTCGCCATTTATCTTCGGTTTACCAAGGAAAAATGTTGTCTTTATACGACCCAGACGCACCAGAAAAGTGGCTAAAGTTAAATCCAATTTTTAAACAAGCTGACTACTTAATTATGTCGTCTAATCGACTTTGGGGTTCTATCCCTCGTCTACCCCAACGATATCCCCAAACCACTAAATTTTATCAGCAACTCTTTGACAACCAGTCAAACTTCAAAAAATTAATAGAAATCAATTCTTATCCTGGGATAGCCTTGCCTTTTTTAAAAAAATGCTATTATTTTGGTCCAACCAATTTTCCATATAAAGAAAATACAAACGAGTGGTTCACTATTGATAATCAATGTTTACACCCGGGTATTTACATCCGCGATGACACATCCGAAGAAGCCTTCACCGTCTACGACCACCCCAAAGTTTTAATTTTTAAAAAGAAAAAATAAATAAATTAATTTCCACTCTACTCAAAAACTTTTTCATAACTTTTTACAAATCTTTCCAAACTAAAAATTTTTTTAGCCTTTTTGATTTTATTTTTTTCTTTAAAATTTCCATCTAACACTATTCTAATTTTTTTAGCCAGATCTTTTATATCCCCGATTTTGGCAATTTTGCCCATTCCAGTTAGTCTTACAGGCATTCGCACTCCTGGTAAGTTCGAAGCCACTACTGGACAACCACTAACCATGGCTTCTGCTTGAACAATCCCAAAAGTTTCTAAATTGTTGGTACTAGGTAAAACCAAACAATCGCTTATCTTGTAGTAATTTACCAACTTATCGTGTTCGACAGATCCAACCAGTTTGATCCATTCACTATTTTTTTCAATCTTCTTTTTTAACTTAAAATAGCTATTGTCACCTGCCACTCCTGTATATGGCCCAATCAACAATAACTTTATTTTTCTCTTTTTCTTCAAAACTTTAATCGATTCAATCAAGCCATCTAGGCCTTTCTCCCAACCAATTCTGCCCACATAACTAACCACCTTTTCGTCTTTTCTAATCTCTAACTTTTTCTTTATCTTTTTACTTTCTTGTTTATTCCACTCGCCCACCACCACAGGTGGCAAAATGAAATTTAGTTTTTTCTTAAAATGCTTTAAAAAGATTGAAGTTTTGGCGTAGTCTTGGGTATAAGAAACAATTTTGTCAGCCAATAAATAAGTTACTAAATGAAAAGGATAAGTTATTAGGGCGATTAATTTATTGTGCCATGGTCCTTTAAAATTAAATTCGCAATGGTGGGTAACAATTAATTTCTTCTTATAAATTTTCGCCCAAATAGCTATCATAAAAGACTCAATTTGTGGCAGGTGACAGTTTACAATTTCATTCTCCCTAACCGCCAATTGGGCATCTCTGACAAAAAATGGCATAATTACCCCTTTGCCCACCTTTTTCCAAACCGCCGATCTTTGAATTTTAACTCTTTTATTTAGCTTTAATTTAGCTAATTTGTGACTAAACCTAGACGTCAAAACAGACACATCTGTTCCTTTTTCAGCCATCTTTTCCGCCAATATTTGGGCATAAATACTTACCCCCGAAATATTGGGAACATAATAAGTGCAACTGATTAATACTTTTTTATCCACTCTTTAGTATACTTAACTAATGAAAAAAGTGCTTTTCTGGCAAACTAAATTTAATTTTTTAGATTTTTTCACATCTTCCCAACTAGGTTCCAAGCTTTTAGTTATCCTCAACTATCTAATTTGGTTATTTTTATTTTTTATATTCTACCTCTTGATTCATCACGACTATGCTATCTTTTGGACAATTTTATTGGTCATTGTTTTGTCCGAAATTTTCGAAAAACTACTCAAAAAAAATTTTTTTTGGCCCAGACCGATTAGTAAATCAAAGACACAACTACCCAAAGGTTTAGTAAATGCTTGGTACCAAGGCGGATCTTTCCCCTCAGGCCATAGTTTAAAAAGCACTCTATTTTTTCTTTTGGTTCTTCAATACGGAGTTTTTTCTCCTGTCGTTTATCTATTAATTATTCTCCCCTTACTTTTCTTCAGAATACTAATTTCTTTTCACTATCCTATCGACATTCTCGGTGGTATTTTTTTTGGTTATTTAATTTGGTTATTTACTAGACATTTTTTTCCACCTGATTTTCTGTTAAGCTTTGGTCAAAATCTTTTTTC
>QMND01000086.1 GCA_003647605.1 Candidatus Shapirobacteria bacterium
ATCTATAAGAGGTAAGAATATTTTTATTGCTACTACCGATACAAATTGGCAAACACCCTATGGCATTCAACTGGCTGATAAAAACAAAATTCAAAAAATTTTAAACTTTCCAAAAGTTAGCCTAAACTATCAAGTTTTTACCAACGAACATTCAATCTATGTATTAGTTCCTTTTATAAAAAAAGTTTTTCCTCAAGCAAAAATTGTACCCATTATTGTTCGAAATAATTTGGATTATAAATATTTTTATAACTTTGGTAAAAACTTATCTTCTAAAAAGTCACTATTAATTATTAGTAGTGACTTTTCCCACTACTCAACACCCGAACAATGCCAACAAAACGATACTCAAAGTGTTAATTTACTTTACTCTCAAGAGTTCAATCAGTCGAGCAATGTTAATTGTGACTGTACTCAATGTATAAACCTTCTTTATGGTTTTTTGTCTAATATTGATACAAGTTTTGAACTAGTAGAAAACAAAAAGTCTACTGATTTTGGAGAAAAAAACCTTGAAAATATTACTAGTTATATTAGTGCTTATTATATTAAAAAATAATCTACATTTTTTTTACAACAGGACAATCTAAACAAATTACATCTCCATAAACATCTTTAATCACCATTCTAGCTTGCCATTCTGCATTTGGGATATCTTCTCCCTTTTTGACCAGTTGCTGATTATCCCTATTAATCAATACATTTTGATGTAAGTCAACTACTTTAGTTGGCACAAACTTACTACTAAAATATTCATATCTAGAATCACAACCCGCTTCTGGTATTAATTGTCCTGTTAAATTACAGATATTTTTACCAACTATACTAACCGGTCGAATTGGTTTTTTGACCGTCTTATCTTTTAATAGTTCAGTCATAATATTGTGCCAAATAGGTGAGGCACCAGTAGTTCCCGAAGCCACCCAACTCATTTTGCTATTGTCATTATTTCCCACCCAAACAGACACTACATATTCAGGTGTAAAACCAATCGTCCAGTTGTCTCTCATTTTGTTAGTTGTTCCAGTTTTGACAGCCACTTCTGGATGTCCCCTGATATTCAACATCGAACCTCGCCCAAAAACCATTGATCTAGCTCCGTCATCTGACAAAATATGATGAATTAAAAAAACTGTTTCTCTAGACAAGACTCTCTTACCCGGCACATATTTATATTTGTCTATGATTTGGCCATTTTTATCTTTTACCTCCATAAAATAGTTTAAGTTTTGTCTAATTCCAGTATTGGCAAAGACTCCAAAAGCCACATTCATGTCCACCATTTTTACTTCCCCACCACCCAGTGTTAAAGACAAACCATAGTTAGACGGATCCTTAAAAGTGCTAATTCCCATAGCCGAAGCCGAGGCTATAAAATTTTCTACCCCATTCATCGATAGCATTTTTACGGCTGGAATGTTTAGGGAGTTAGACAAACTATTTCTCAAAGATTGGACTCCGTAATAAGAATAACCGTAATTACTTGGACAATAATCCTTTTGGTTTGGCATTTTAAAACATGTTTTTCTGTCTATAAAAACTGATCCAGCTGTCACCTTGCCTGTTTCTAAGCCTACTGCATAATTCAATGGCTTAATCGACGAACCTGGTTGTCTTAAAGCTGTGGTCACATTAAATTGGCCATTTATATCAGTGGCGAAATAATCTTTTGAACCAACCATGGCTAAAACTTGACCACTTTTGGCTTTGGTGATTAGACAAGCCCCATTACTTATTTTGTATCTTTTTAATTTAGCTATTTCCTCAGACACCGCTTTTTGAGCCATTTCTTGTATGTCCAAATCTAAACTGCTGGTAATTTTCAAACCCCCTTCCTGGACTTTTTTCAAACCATATTCTTCGGCCAATTTATCCCTTAACAATAAAACAAAGTGTGGCGCCTTGATACCTGTTTTAGACATATAATATTTCAACTCTTCTTTTTCCGCTTTTTCTTTTTCTGTTTTGCTAATAAAACCCTCTTCATACATTCTTTGCAAAACTATTTTTTGCCTTTTTTTGGCCATTTGAGGATGGCTGAAAGGGGAGTAACGACTAGGAGAACCGGGTAAACCAGCCAACAATGATGCCTCTGCCAAATCCAAATCTGATACTTTTTTGTTAAATATGCCAGTTGAGGCTGCTTGAGCTCCCCACAAAGTTCCACCATAAGGAGTTTGGTTGAAATACATCTCCAAAATTTCATCTTTGGTATAGAAAACTTCTACTAATACTGTTAATAAAGCCTCTTTTATCTTTCTACTAATAGTTCTTTCTGGACTTAACAAAGCATTTTTCACTAGTTGTTGGGTAATCGTTGAACCTCCCTGTAGTCTTTTTTTAAAAATAGTCATATACAAACTTCTAGCTATACCTTTTAAATCAAAACCAAAATGTCTGTAAAACTTGGCATCTTCTACTGCCAAAGTTGCTTCTTTTAAGTATTTAGGTATCTTGTCTAATTTGACAGGAACTCTGTTTTTTTCTGAATAAACTTCATAAAGCAACTTTCCATTTCTATCAAAGATCTGCGACGATTCTGGATAATCAAATTTTGATAACTTTTTGGGGTTAGGTAAATCTTTTAACCACCACAATATTAAAATAATAACTAATAGTCCTAACCACCATCGCCACCTTTTTTTAATATTCTTGATACCCATTTTCCACCTCTTCTATCAACCTTTCGAATTCTGTCTTTTTGTTTTTGTGACCAGTAGACACATTCCTATTTATATCTCCATTGTCACCCATGTTTTTTAAAACCGACTTCAATATCTTTGTATAAGCTAAATGGGCATTACTGACTTCGCTACACAAAACCACATTCTCTTCAGCCTTGTTCGAACAAACATTTTCACCCTTTTTCAATTTTTGGACCGATTTTGAGGCTGTTTGAATTGATAGATCATATTTACCTTTTTTTGCCAATAGTTGGGCTTCAACTATTTTTTTATCAGCCAAAAGCAGGGCTAGTTTTAATCTTTTTTTCTTTGGACTCATTTTTAACCACAGCCAGTCTCTAATTTCTTTAAAACCATACGACCAATGGTCAGGTAAGATTGTGGCTTGGGGTAATTTATAGACACTTTCTATTTCCCCTCCATCGTCTGTCTTTTTAACAATTTTTACTATTTGAATTTTCTGTTGCTCGTGACCACGGTCTTTGGCCAACACATTTAAAGACGCTTTGGTTAAAGATATGAATAGTATGGCTGAGGATAAAAACAACACACCTACCACATAATACAAATATTGCGATCCCAATTTTATCTGTCTCATCTTGTCTATTCTACCAAACCCCGACGATTTATTTAACTATCTGGCTTTTTTTAATTCTCTCTTCCTATGAAAAAAGGCATAGCCCAAGCCTACTTTTTCTCCTCTCATCTTTGGTTTCATATACAAATATTGAAGTTCAAATAAAAGCCAATTTAAACCAGCCAACCAATCAAACACTTTATTTTGTCTCGATTTATATCTTTTTATCTTCTTAATTTTTTGATTATATTTTTTACCTACCAACTTTTTAGCCCAGCTATTTTGAACTAACAATTTTTCATATATATGTTGTTTGTTTAATAAGGGAATTAACCATATCAAGTCATTGGCACTTTGTTGACTCTGTTTATATTTAGGCAATTTTAAATTATTTCCATCTAACCACATATTTAAACAAAACTCATCTTCTTTTTCTTTTCTGCCAACTTGCCGATGGGGGATTTTTTGCCACCTAATATATAGGCTAATTAAAAATCTAGTCAACCACAGCTTGTTTTTTTTAGTAATTATCAATAAATCAATATCATCATTTTTTTTGGCTTGTCCAACTGCCACTGACCCACTTACCCCTATAAATAGTATATTTTTGAATCTAAACAAATGTTTCCTCACCAGCTCTTCGGCCAGTTTTATTTTGTAAATACTATTTTTATTCACCTTACTATTCTAAATCATTTTTCTGATTAATCTAACTAGTTTACTGCCTTTTTACATTCCCCACGGGACTCGCCTGCAACAGCTGTGATCTGTAGGCACTGCGGGCA
>QMND01000087.1 GCA_003647605.1 Candidatus Shapirobacteria bacterium
CTACTATCTTGGGAAGCATTATCAACTAAAATAATTTGATAGGAAAAAGACGGATGTTTAATTTTAAGTAAAGAATTGATGGTTTGGATAGTTAACTTGGCTTGTTTCCAATTAAGGACAATGATAGCGATTTGATGTTTAAACTTGGCAGTCATTAGACTAAAAATTTTTGGTTAAGCGGTTAAAAAATTGTCTTAATTTAATAAAAAAGATTTTGAAAATATTGCCGGCCTTTTCTTTAATAAAATATTGATTGAACCAATGACTGTATTCATAAATACTTTCTTGACTAGCGGAGACAAAGGATTCTTTGGGAATATTTTTTTCTGTCATGCCTCTTTTTTCCCACAGACGGATATAAATAAGAGTTTGAGAAAAAGCTTGAAGAAGAGCAAAAATTAAACCATGTATACCATCCTTGTATCCTTGAGCTGCAAAGAAACGGCTGTTGAACTCCTGAGTGGGCTTAAGAATAAAATCTGATAGTTTTAATTTATAATCGTTAGATTGTAGTTCTTGGGCTTGGACTTTGGTGTAACGCAACATTCTGTATAGATAGCTGGAGATAGTTGGATAGTTATTGTGGCGAATAGCCAATTGTTCACTGTCTAAGATAGTAATACCGTTGCCAGCATATTGTGGTTGACTATGGATTTCTTTTTGCCATTTAATGGCACCTTTTTTGAAAAAACGAATTAGGTAATCTGGCCAAGAACCAGAATGTCGCATCCACTTGCCAAAGATCATATTTTTGCGAGGCATTCTAACAAAATCAACATCGGATCTTTTAGTGATCTTAATTAACTCTTTTTTTAGATGTCTAGTTAAATATTCGTCTGGGTCCAATAAGAGTATCCATTTACCTCTAGCTTTGGAAATGGCAAAATTGCGAGCTGGCTCAACACAATTAAGATGACGATGAGAGAAAACTCTAGCTCCGAAACTTTTAGCAACTTCAATTGAATCATCGGTAGATTTCATATCTACAACTACCATTTCATCAACAAAGTTTTTGATTGATTTTAGACATTTTTTTAGGTCTTTAGCTTCATTGCGAGTGTTTATAACCGCTGATATAAGTATTTTTTTTATCATAGCCTATTTTATCATTTCATTACTTTGTAAATACGAACAAAATCATTGTTAAAAATAGGCTTGACTTCTAGCTGATTTGGATTTAATTTAAAGTTTTGGTTGTTGACTAAATATATATAATCAATATGGTTGTTTAAAAGAAAACCTCTGGCCATAAACTTATCTGAGCTAGTGAAAAACTTTCGACTTTGATCTAATCGCGATGCCCAATCAGCTCCAGTGATATCCAAATTCATCCTGTCGGCTAAAAATGATGTTTGGTGGCTAAAGGCAGAGATGTAAGCGGTAGTTTGGTAAAGATATAAAGGGAGGGGTGTTTGCCAATTGGAAGGACGACTGTATTGATTGTAAGGATAGCTAAGGACAATGCCCTTTTTTTGTTTTTTAAGAAAATCTAAGGCTTCTATTTCGTAATTGGGCAGACTCGATGGAGCTGGTGAACCTAGATAATCTTTGATAGTTGCATAGGAAGTTGGCAAAATGGTTAAAATAATGAAAAAGAAAAGAGTTTTTTTAAGTTTAGAAGTAGAGACAGGGAGTTGAGCCATAAATTTAGCTAGATAGAAGTTAGATATGATTAGGAAATAGTAGAAAAATTGGATAGTATTCCAAGCAGTACCTGATTGGACAAAAATCAAAGGAATGGCTAGAGAGAAGAAAGAAAAAATAATCAGAAAAAAGTCATGTTTCTGTAATTGTTTTTTAAGAAATTTAGGAATCAAGTAAAAAATAGCCAGAAAACGCCATGACAAATTGCCTATCAAAAAAACTACTAGGAGAAAAATTTCTAGGGCTAAGAAAATAAATAATTTGTAGGATAATAAATGAGTCGATAAATTATAACGCCAAGTGGCTAGAGAAGGTAGGTAAAGTTTGTCGGTAGATTCAATTAGTGAGTGAACGAACCAAAAAGGCTTGAATTGAATTAATGAAGAACCAGTAGAAGGTAGAACACCAAAAAGAAAAAGGACAGCTAAGGACAAAAGACCAGAACCAAGACAAAGATAGAAGTAGTTTTTGTTGATTTTTTGGTGTTGGAGATAGCCGATGAAAAAGTAGGTGACCAGACTTAGGTTAAGCAAGATACCGGCATAGATTTTGACAAATGAAATTAAAAATGAAATAGCCAAAAGAATGAATATTTTTTTAGAAGAGTTGTGTTTTTTTAGACTGAAAAATAGTTTCAAAAACAGGAATAAGAGGATTAAGGACAAAGCATAGGGGGGGTTAATAAGAAAAGAAACAGATTGCATTGACCAGAAAAGGGACTCTCCACCTAATTGATGTTGTCTAATTAAAGTAATTAACCAACCAAAAGAGCCGGCAAAGTAATTAAAAAATACAAACAAAAAGGCTATTTTTTTGTTTTTGGTTAATTTAAGGGCTAACTGATAAGATAAAATACCCAAAAGACTGCCTAAAATAGGTGGCAAAAAGTGAAAATAAAGATTAATGGCTGGCAAATGGATTAGTCTATTTAGACTAGCGACCAAAAAATCAAAACCCCAATGATAATGGGATAAGAGTTGAGGAGCAAAAACGGGGTTATGGGGTGGTAAAGACTTAGTTATTTGGTTAATTAGAGCTAAATGCCAGATAGCGTCGTGGCCATTGGCTCCCCAAAAGCCTAAACCATAAACATAACTGAAGGCACTACGGATCATAGGAATAGAAATTAAAAATGACGATACAAATATAAAGATGGATAATTTTGGATTTATTTTGAATTTGATAAAAAGAAAGATTATGGCTATAGATGCCAGACTTAAGCAAAAAATGGCTAGTTGATTGTGTTTAGAGCTTTGACTAGGAGAAATCTGCCAATAAAGTTTGGAATTGGGATTGGGTTGATAATAGTAAGGATCAGCCTGAGTTGAGTGGTAGGACAACTGATCTACTAGATGCCAATTGGATTGAGAATCGTCTTTAAGATAATAATTTCGTTGTTGAGTGGACATTAACCATTGGGATTGTTTGGGAGAACCAAGCAGGTCCGCTCCCCCGATTTGATGGTTGGGAGACAGGTGGGGAAATTTTTGTTTATACCATTGGTAGAATTGACTAGTTTTGAGGAAAGTAGTCGGATAATTGAAAAGATATTCTATTTGTTGTCGATAAATATCCGAATACTTATCTAAAGAATAGTCATTTTCTAAACCTAGGGTTAATTGACCAAATTGACCTTTAAGAGGTTTGAGGTAGTAATTGGCTAGAGAAGAAAAATAATTTATATCTAAACCTATGGTCATAAAATCGTTTGGTTGAAGGGAATATAAACTGTGTTGAGCTTGGTTGGAATAGGCGTTAAGAGGGTCTCTTTGAGCCCACCACAAAACTAAGCCTCCATTTTTTTGGTTTATCTTTGAAGCTGGTATTAATAAATTATTTTTAGAAGGGTAATAAGGCACCCCCCACCAACCACCCCAAATTTTATAGTTATCGGTAGAAAATTGATCACTACAAATTAAAAATGTTTTGACTCCATATTTTTGTCTTAAGTAGTTAGCTGAAAATGGGTCAATATGCCAAGCGCCAACAGATTGGGGGTAATAAGAAAATTTTTGATAAAAATTATCAAAAGCACTATCTATCAATTTTTGGCGTTGTTTTTGATTGTAGCCGGATAAAAAAACAGTTTGGGGAAAATACCAAGGATGTTGAGAGTTGTATTTAATTTTAGCCAAATCAGCCCAAGACGGACTTACTTCTAAAAAAATACCTAGCTCATCTGTTTGAAAAGATTTTTGAGAGAAAAAATTAACGGTAGATTGGTTGTTAATGTAGCTGTCGGGGCGAAGCAACCAAGTGGCTGGTAAATTGTGAGATTGGTAAATTTGTTTTTGAAAAGCAGGTAGATCTAAGGGTTTTTGCTTATCTAATGACCAAAAATCTGAACCTCTGACTGGATTGATTATAGTGACAAAAGAATTTTGGGCTTGGATGGAAC
>QMND01000088.1 GCA_003647605.1 Candidatus Shapirobacteria bacterium
CACCCCTCCTGCCACTGTGATTGCGCCGCCTTGGCTGGCACTCGGCCGTCAATGTGGCAGGTGCACCCGGGACAAAAGCCCGCGATGAGACGAGCGCGGTTTCGCTCATGCTTTGTACGGCTGACCCATTCTATGCGGTGTATGTGTCCAAAAATCTCAGTTGAATCTGCTTCGTTGACGACGGCCTTCGCCGTATTGCCCTGCACTTGGGCCTTTTCACCATGCGAGAGCCTTACGCCGTCATTGAGCCAGTCGGCGCTGTGCGGGTAGTTGTCTATCCAGTGTATGCCCAGGCCGCGCAGACCCAGCAGCTTAGGCACGCTCAGGGCTGGCGGCATGTTTATCTCATCCGCGGCTCGCAAATCATAGGCGGCCCGCAGGTGAGTCACAACCGCATCACGCATACGCCGGTCGTGGTTGCCCTCGTATATGTTAATCGCCGACTCGGGGCTCGCCAGCCGTAGTTGGGTGAGCCACCAGTGCGCCTCAAGCACCGCCGGTTGCGTGGTGTAGTAGAATTCCGGCGAGCGCAAAAACCTGTCAGTCCACTCAGGCAAATCGAGCAAATCACCCAGGCAATCAATGCGGTCCGGCCTCGTCGCCGGGGCGATTTGAACAATTATATCCAGGGCGCGCCGGTCGTGAAATGGAGTCAGATGCCCAGTCTGTAAATCGCGCACGAAACCAAAGTGTGGGTCAGCCCAGATAAGCGCTCTATGGAGTCCAGCCCTGGATGGCTTAGGAAAATCACAAGGCGTGATACTTGCCGTCACGGGTTGTATGACGGGATGGATCGGTTCCGGCTTGATCCTGACCAGCCACGCCTTGACTTGGAAGAGTGGTTCAACCAAGACGCCGCCACTGGCAATCTTCGTCCCCACCTCCCACTTGTTCACCACGTAGCGGTCAACTTTCCACACGCTCAGGTCTACGTTGCACGCTTCTAGCAGTTGCTCTAGGGTCGTGATCCTGAGCGACTTGCTTTCCAGGGTGGCGGTATTGTGCCGCTCGTCGCGCAAGACCTGTTCCTTGCTATCTGCGGGAGGCGCTTTCTTTGCCTTCAATTTGCGCAGCTTGCGAGCCAGGCTGCTAGCCTTAAGATTGTAGCGGATAGCGATTGCGTCAATACTCTCGCCCGCCCTCACCGCCGCTAGTATCTCCAAGCGATCCTCGTCCGTCAATTTTGACCACGTTGTAGTCTGCACGTAATCTCCTTACGCTGTAAATGTTTGCGACAAGAGCGCTTCTTGTGTCACAGGCTCCTTTCATAAGAAAACTGGAAGAGGTCAAATCCCTGCCATTTGTCCGCAAAGGCCTGCATACCCAGCTCTTCACGCAATGTCCACGTTTGATGCGCCGCTTTTTCCTGGGGGGTTGCCCCTCTAGTAGCTCCCTCAAAATGGAAAGCCTCTATTAGCCCATTATATAGCACTGGCATGTGCCCCTCAATCGCGCGAAGGCAGAAATCTACGTCTTCTACGGCACATTGGAATCTCTCATCAAACAGACCTATCGACTGGAACACAGTAGCCTGGATTGCCATCATGGCTCCCGTTACCAGCCGCGGCCGTATTGCGATGGCTCTTGGATCGTAGCGTGAGCCGTGCCGGGCGATGTGGTCAAAGTAGCGGCCGGTATAGAAAACGCCAGCGTGCTGTATGGTATAGTTGGGATACAAGAGCCTACACCCCATCACGCCGGCGCCAACAGCGACGATTGCCTCGGCTAAATAATCACACGTTGGGCCAATTGGCCTGGCATCATTATTGAATAGGATAGCCACGTTGCTAGACATTTTCTCAATGCCACTGTTGCATGTGGCGGCAAAGCCCAAGTTTTCCTCGCTATGCAACAGCGTGGCGCCATGCAGCTCGCAAATTTCGTCCAGCGCCGCTACCACTTCATCCGCCGAACCGTCATCCACCACAATGACTTCGTGTGGAAAGACACACGAGGACCGCAGGCTGTCCAAGCAACCACGGGTCAATTCCACGCCTGCCTCTCCGTAGGTGGGAATAATGACAGAATATGCTAATCGCATCCCAAAACCTCCATGTATTCCTTGATATGTTCATCAATCCCCTGATGCCGTGCCCACGCAACCGCTTCTCCGCGTGGGGACTCCAATGCCTTCAATATGGCCTGTGCCCAATCACCATGTTTACCCACGACCTGCCCGCCCTTCACCTTCCTGTATTCCAGGGTGTTACTAGCAACCCAGGGGATACCCATCAGGGCATACTCTAGCGGCTTTATCCAACTTCGTCTCTGATCGTATCCCCCAAAGAGTGGAGCTAGTCCCACCGTGAAGTGATTTCCAATGAACTGCATGTAACTACGGTACGGCCTGCGCCAATGCAAAAGGCGACTACGGTAAGATGGCAGTTTTGCACTCGCAAAGATTGACGGGCTAGTAATCATCCAGACTTGCACATCTGATCGCCGTTGCAGCACCTCACGCAATGCCCTCGCAACCACGGTGAAGCTTCGGGTGTGCTGTTGTGTAGCGCCCCAGCCGATTACTGTCTGCTCTGGAGCGTGCTGCGAGACTGGCGGCGGTACGTCGTGCAAATCTGGGTAGTTTGGTATGTAGATGCCCTTACTGCCACAGATTGCGTCCCTTGACAGCTTAAGAGATGGGCAAAAGACGCCTTGCGAGCTACGGGCGTAATCGCGGAACGTGTCCAGTGCGTGCTTGTTCCACACTACCTTTGATGGTGAGGAGGACGGCATGAGGTGATAGGCGTCGTCAATGGTGAGGAACGTCCGCTTGTGGGACAGCGCCCATTCCACATGCTTTTGCACTTGCCTCATTCTGGGGTGTTGGGGGGGATAGACATTTACTCTTTCAATCACCACTACATCCGCCCAGGTCATTAGCGGATGGGGGACTGGGAGTTCGCACTCCTGGGGGAGGCTGGCAATACGGGACGCAATGCCAGCACGTTGCAATGCGCGATGTGGCCACAGAACCCGCCACCGCGACGAGTTCCATTCTGCGCCATCGCGGTCTGCGTAGAACCAAGTTATGTTCATCCTCTAATCCGCCGCACAATCTGTATGATGTTCCCGCCCAGGCGCTTCAGAATGTTCATAATTTGCTCTGGCAGTGTTGCCTTTGGCGGGATTGGAACTTCTACCGGAACTTCAGTAGGACCCGTGTAAAATGCCACAGCCTCCGCTGTGCAGAACCCTCCAGGGTGTGGCTCCCAGAAACCCTCGGATATTGGATGTACTATCTTGCTGTCCGCGACGCACGCATCACAAGGACCCGTCTTGGACAGTTCTGGGTGTAAAATCCGCCGCCAGCTACGCGCCCCGTGCTCTTTCATGGATTGCTGGACGCCCCACATGTAGGCATAGTTTCTGCCCTCTTGTGGGTATAGATATACACGCCACCGCCAATGCTCCAAATCTACGTCGTTGGCAATGTCGGCCCGTAGCGCCTCGGCAAAGCCCTCGGCGAAGCTGTTGATGAATTCTACCGCCCCATCTATCCAATCGGGATCAACCTCGAAGACGCCACCGGCTTCCTTGTAGCCCAAAGCACCGATTTGCTGCATCCATGTTCTGTTTAGTGACTGGAGACGAGACATGAACCCATCAACGTCCTTCGACTGGACTAGGGCGTTGAAAGCATCATACACCTCGGCAACATACTGCTCGAACAAACGTTCTTGTTCCGCAGAGAGCTTGTCGCCTATGCCGGCGGTCACTACCGTGCTGTCCTTTGGCTCCCGCTGCCGACTGTCAGTTTTGCCCACTGGCCTTCCCGGGCTCGGTGTCTGGGATACAGTCTGTGGCTCACTCCTCACGGTTGTTTGGGCAAAGGTTGGTTTTGGCGTGAAGAGGTAACTGAATGGCTCTTCTTCCTGCTTGCGCCCAAGCTCAACATTGTAGTCATATCCGGCCCGCTGGAGCAGGGTTTGCAGGCTCA
>QMND01000089.1 GCA_003647605.1 Candidatus Shapirobacteria bacterium
CTCCTCTAACATTTGATCGAGTTGTTCATTGGTAGTAATTCTCTTACTGACCAGAATCTCCTCAATTGCTGAAATACTGGCCATTAATTCCAATAAAACTACTTCCAAGTCTTGTTGTGTCATAGTAAAAATCTCCGTTTTAAAATTGACTGTGAAAATTTGACCCAAAAACCACCAAACCGGTTTCGCATTTCCACTATAAAAGCAACATTCGCCAGTTCACCCTATACCATAGAGCAGTGTCCATCTCGTTGTCATATATACCTATACGGCATTTATGTGTAAAAACTTTAATCAATCGTCTAAGGCCTTGACACTGTACAGAAAATTGACAGCTAATTAAAGGTGGCGTATTGATTGACGATAGTGGGTGGCCGGTGGCTTTGTTGTAGATAATTTGATCACTGCAGTTGGTGTCCGTTCTTGGAATTACAGACGTTTAACTGCTGGTATGGCGCTTGCATATATAAAAGGTGAAAGTGAGGTTAGTATGAGAACATTAGACTACAATCAAATACAGCAAAAACTGGTTGATAAGATACAAGAAGCCAAAGACGGCGGATATACAATTCATTATAAAGACAACGGCATGCAAGTGGAGATTAAACTAGAACGACCAAAAATGAAGTCAAGTCAAGAGTTTTTCGATAAGAAGGGCGGTGCAAAATGACACTATTGTGGATAGCACTAATCTGTATGTGGATAGCAGGAACCTTATTTGGAGATTAGATATGAGCGAACAACAACTATGGTATCTATGGAAGACAACAGGCAATTACGACTTTTTCACTGAATGGTATGAGTTGAGAGTTAAATCAATGAAGGGAGCGAGCGATGAAAGATCTAAGTAAAATATTAGAATTACACAGAAAATGGTTAGAAGGTAAACCCACTGGCAGAAGAGCCGATCTCCGTGAAGTTGATCTCAGTGAAGTTGATCTCAGTGAAGTTGATCTCCGTGAAGCCGATCTCCGTGGAGCCAAATTAGATTACTCCTGCTGGCCCTTATGGTGCGGCACCTGCGATTCGAGTATTAAAGTGGACAAATCAACAGCAGCTCAGTTACTTTATCATGCATGCATTATAGCACAGCAACATATAGACATACCAAAGACACTAGTCGAATTTGTCGCTGAACACTTTTATCGATATAACGCACTAGAAAAGCTTAAATGAGGAGTAGACCGTATATATTATTAATAGAGTTAAATCAATGAAAAGGAGCAAGTAATGAAAAACGTATTTAAACTGAGTGATTACACACATTTAAAGAGAGATAACGTACTTTATAATCCATTGACAAGAGCTAAATACCTAAAACGCCAAACAACGGAGCGACTTAAAAGAGAACGTCAAGGCAACAATAAATCAATACAGAGGGGGTTGGCAAAATGAGAGATATAACAAATATTAATACCAAAATGAATACAGAAGATACCAGCAAATTGGACCGAATACAGGAAGCACTTAAAAAGCTGAATCCAAACCCAAAAACAATAAAACTCAATACTTATTCCGATCAAATATTTATAGGTAAAACTCAATACGGCGATTATATTGACGAAAAGGGTGACTCATACCAATACATTAGCGCCGATCAAACAGCCAACGGCGATGCATATTTAATGGCCACATACAACGGCGCTGAATCTATAGCTGAAGCCTTGACTGATGATGATGATGTAATATCGGGCGCTTATATTACTGAAGGTTTAAACTGTTGTGAGTCTTGTGGTTTATACCATGACACACAAGATGGCCAACCTACATATGTGATTATTAATGACTGTGAACTATTGTGCAAAGACTGTGTATCGATCGACGAAATGATGATGGAACTTAAGACACCCGCCGATGTATTTAAGGCCAAAGATATCAGAGATTTAGATACACCTGAATACGAAATGGTTGAAGAGTTATTTTGCGATAACAGTGGGTTAGGCGGATCAAATGAACCAGCGTCAACTAAGAACCAAACAATAGTTGAAGTCGAACAATTGATGGCTGAGCATGACAAACTCTATGTCGGTCTTATCGGTATCGGTCAATTTCAGGTGTATGTCGGTGTATTTATAAAGAAAGAGGGTTGATATGATTAGTTTTATTATAATAATATGTGCAATATTATGGTCTCTAACATTATAACAACAAAGGGGTTTATCATGACAAACACAACTAAAGAAAAGATCACGTTTTACATACCAGACGTGGACCGTAATGGCGATTGGATACCGGTGGCCGAACAATTTGCTGCTGATATTGCGACGGAATTTGCCTCAAAGTTTGGCGGTTCGTCTATCAACAAGGTATTAGGACTCTATGGTAAAACGACAGTCAATATGTATCAGGTGGTGGCTTTAGCGCCGGTTGACACTGATAAACATTATTGGATTGGTATTTTAGGTCAGATTAAAGATACCCTGAATCTAAAAGCTATATTGATTGACCGTGTGCCATTTAATGGTTCGTTTGAATAAGAGGGGGTTTAATATGAAGCGCAATATAATTAAAACAGCAAAATCATTGACAAAAAAAGTCGGCGTAACATCTATTCATAACATTGACGGCGAAGTCATTGAAGATTTAATACAAAATGGTATTGACTTGACTTTTATGGAATATTATAATGAGAGGTTTGAAGAGCTCTTAAAGCAGGGCCATACTGATTTCGACGATATTGACAATATTATATCTGAAGAGACTCAGGATTTCGATACCGATACCTGGTTGATCGGCGATTGGACATTGGTTGACGGTAAGTATTCCATTAATAAAGACGGCCCTGAAGGTTTTGCTGGAACTTATAACAGAGACTCCTGCAATATATGCGTCGAATACAGTCAATATGTAATACTTAATTGCCACTACACTTCACCCTGCTATGTGATGGCCGATGGATCTGGACCTTGTGGTGATTTAGATACCGATGGCGATATAATGGCCTATTGTCTGCCACCAGACATGTTTAATGGGGGTTTATAATGCTCAACAAGGAACAACGCAACAAATTCAAAGTATTATATTGCAAAGATGACGTCCATATCAATCCCAGCGCCGAAATAGTCGATCAATACGCCGACATATGTTATTTTGGCCGAATATACCGAGTCGAATCAGTGTGTGCTTATCAATTCGAGCGGGATAAACTACAGGGGCGCGTCCGAGCGCTGAAGTATTATTATAATGAAGGGGGTGAATGATGTTTTTACATGAAATGGATATAACTAAGAAGATAAGGCGCGAAAGTTGGTTGGATTATTTATGGTGTCAAGGTGACGGAAAATATTGGGCTTGGCAAAATAATGATAATGGTTGGGTGCTTAATCCCGATGATATAATAGCCGGCGATTGGGCGTATTTTGTCGATGGTTCGATTTTACTTAGTAACTAATCACTCACGTCCGACAAAAAGATAGTGAGTGACCTTTCTGATAGAGTGTCGCCCGGAGTGAGACCCCGGGCTATTCTTTTTGGTTGATATATAACTCCGAAATCCAGTAATTTTTGTAAGTGTGTATTAATACTATTTAAGGAAGTCGAAAACCGCGATTTATCGAAAACCCGTCTCATATTTCCATCCTGAGCCCTTTACCGCACATTTGAATACTAAGATACCACCGCACCAACCAACGCCTCAGAATCCATATTTGAGCCTCTCACACCCTTCCCTTTGGTGCTCACACGCACTTGCAAGACATCACTGCTCTTTTCGTTTATCTTTTCTCAATAATATTAAATACAGACTGTCTTACTGTCTTATTGAAGGTTAACAGATACTGGCCTAATGTGGCTCAATTGATTTTAAAAGGCATAGAGGGAAAAGAGCAGTGATGTCTTGCAAGTGCGTGTGAGCACCAAAGGGAAGGGTGTGAGAGGCTCAAATATGGATTCTGAGGCGTTGGTTGGTGCGGTGGTATCTTAGTATTCA
>QMND01000090.1 GCA_003647605.1 Candidatus Shapirobacteria bacterium
ATATAACTTTGTTTAGATTGATATTTTTTTATAAAACTGATAAGGCTTTTGCCTAGTATGTTTTTTTTTGGATTTAATTTGACTTCTATTGGGATTGGTTGTCCTGTTTTGGGGGAGTGAATAATGAAATCAACTTCGGCCCCTGATTTGGTGCGCCAAAAATGAATTTGATGAAACAGGTCGAGTTCTTTTAGTCTTAAAAAACAGGCATTTTCAAAAGTGTCCCCCGTTATCTGGTTTTGAGGCGAAGGAAGGATGCTTTGGGCGAGATGAAGTAAGCCTAAGTCCAGAAAATAAACTTTTGGAGATTTAGTTAATTCTTTGCGAGCGTTTTGAAAAAATGGTGGAATTAGAGAGATTATAAAAGTTTTTTCTAAAAGATACAGATATTTTTTTAATGTTTTTAGGTTAAGACCTAGTGTTGAGCTTAATTCGTTGTAGTTTATTAGGTTGCCTGTTTGAGTGGCTAGAAGTTTTATGAGATTTCTAAAGGCTTGATTTTTTTGGATATTCAGGAGAAGCAAAATGTCTTTTTCTATATAACTTTTGAAAATTTCTGTGAGAATATTGATTTTATTTTGATGGGTTTGAGTTAAAACAACTCTTGGATAGCCTCCATAGTTTATATATTCATTTATTAGGCGTGTGGCTAGAAGAGGATTTTGGTTTAGGAGTGTTTTTGCTTTTTTTTGGGTTGTGTTTAATTTGTAGACTATAAATTCGTTAAAAGAGATTGGCAGGCAGTAGAATATTTTTTTGCGGCCAGTCATTGGTTCGATAATATTGGCCTTAAGTTCCAGGGAGCCTGAACCTGAAATAATGAATTTATATTTTGTTTTTAGGTCGTAAAGTCCTTTAAAAAAAAGACCAGCATTAGTGAGTCGATGGATTTCGTCTATAAAAATAATTGCTGATTTGTTGCCAATTTTATTTTTTATGTAACTAATGAGCGTGTGTTGGGTTTGAAAAAATTGTTTGTCTTCGTTAATGTCAAGATTGAGAAAAAGTGTAGGTTTGTTTTGTTGTTGTAGTTCTTTTTGGAGTTTTTTCATTATGGTAGTTTTGCCTGATTGGCGAGGGCCGAGAATCAGGCTGATTTCGGGTTCTGAAAGATGATTTTTGAGTTTGGTATAGATATAACGAGGAATAAATGTCATATATGTATTATTTTAGCAGGGATAAATAGATAGTCAAGGGATTAAAATTAGTTTTGCCAAGAGACAGGTAAGAGTGATTGTTTGACAATTTCTTCTGAAATTTCATTAGTCGGACCAATAACAAGAGGTTTATTTTCAACAATTTGATTTCCAGAAAGTGTTTCTCCGCTTTCATGCATTGCTTTGGCAGATTTTTTACCACCAAGATTATTGGTACTAGCACATGTATTTTTTATTGATTCTATAGGGATATCAGATCCACTTTGTTCTTGTATATTGTCTGTAATTGTTTGGTTGACTTGGGCGGGTAGGAAAAAACTAGTGTAATTGTGTGAATTTTCGTATAGTTTGTAGATGGTGTCAGGGACACAAAGATTGTTTTTTAATTTTGATTTGATGGTAACATGGCAAGAATTGGCGGGTATGGTTTCAGAATGACTAACTCCTTCTTCGTCTATACTTTGTTCGGTTTCATAGTATATAATGCAATTTTTATTGTTGTTGGGAGGATTTCTAGTGAAAAAAGCTAGGGCAGTTTCCATTAAATGATTTCTATTTTTTATGTCATAGTCATTTTTTTTATTATCAACCCCCATACCAATATCGTCGTCATGTTGTATACTTTTGGAGTTGTATTGAACATCGATTACAGCACTGTTTGTTTGTTCGTCTGACAGATGGCTACGATGAGGAGTGGTTTGTTGATTGACTAGTTGGGCATATTGGTAGGCTCGATTAAAATTAGGTAAAAAAATGGTGATTACTTTGCAAGCTAAACAATCATTGCCTATTTTTTTACTAAAAGCACCATGTTCTTCGTCTATGATTTGAGTTCTTATTTCTTTGGTTAAGTGGCAAAAATCATGATTAACATTTATTTTTTGAGAAAAAGGGTTGTTGGCTTGACAGTTTTTCTCGTCTTGTTCTTGGCACATTTCCCAAAAAATTTTAGTTGGATGGTTTTCGGTAGCTACGGCATATAGTTTTAGTCTGTTCCAAAGTTTTCTGAACAAGAACCACTCTATTTGTTTTTTCCAGTCTGGGGTTCGATCGCAAACATGAGTTGAGATGGGTCCGTATTTGGGTTGGCATTTTTCAGCCAGAAACAAAGGGACGGCGTCTTTATTAAAACAAAAAACATCACTGATGCGTATAGGAAACGGTTTTTCGGTTCCTTCTGCTTGGGAACGGTCTATATTTCCATTAGGTAAAAGTGTTTTGTAGTCATCTTCTGTGATTTCATCTGAGTAAGCAATGACAGTATCAAAAATTTTTCCATCTCCATCTTTCATATCTGGATGACGATTGATACAATTTGTATCTCCAGAACAGGCTAATTTACAAAGAAAATCGTTAACTTGATTGTTGTCATGTTGATGAGCAGAACTGACACGAGGATAGACCCCGCTTTTTAACTGATAAAAATTAGTGTCATTTTCTTTTTTACCTTCTGGAAGAAAGACATCGGGAGGGTCGGTATATAAACCATACATTTGACCTGGTCCTTCGCCTGGTCCGTAATAATTTAATGAATGGCGAGGGTAGGCTGGATTGTGACCATCTACTTTTGGAGTGTGTTTTCCTAATATTCCTATGCTTTCTTGTTGACTAATTGTCCACAGATCATCGATAATTTGTCCATCTTGACTTTTTATATTATAGAGAATTTTTGAGGAGCAAATATCACCCGATACAGCACACACATCCTCGGCATATTGTTCGGAAAATTTGGCGGTATAGTTGAATGGATCTAGACTAGATGTTTTAGGATCAAAAAGATGGTGAAGTAAGGCGCTTAAATTGCCTCTGAGTTTATAAATTAATCCACTGGCGGTAGTAAGTGGGCCGGGCTTAATGCCTTGATTTTGATTACTGCGAGTGAGAAAAGGGTTGGCTTTATTTTCTTTGTGTTTATAACTATAGATTTTGTTAACAATATTACTTATTTGTTGGTTTAGGTTCTTTTTACAATTAAGGTTGTCTGAGCATTGTCCTTTTAGGGCCAAAACCACATCTGGATTATTTAGTTTCCAAGATCCATTAAAATTACCAGGCGAAACAGAGAAAAGAAAATAGGCGATAAGATTGGGGGTGTTTTGGAGTTTTTCAATAAAGCTTTGTTTGCAGAAAAAATCTATAAATTCACAATCATCGTATTTGACCCCATTTTTATCAACACCTATTTCGGTGAATATTAATTGTTTACCATTAGCTATAGACTTACACTTTTCTAGAGTATCAAGTCGATAGGGGTGGCAAGATATAATGTTGAAATTAGAGAAAGCCGAACTGGTGGTACCGAAATCGACTGATTGGGGATCTAGTGCAGGTGAGGTGATAGGTAAATTAGTGCACTTGCTAAGCAGAGAAATGAAAGATCGAGCTCTAGAAATGGCTGTGTTCAGGTCGAGGATACCTTGAGTAGAGTCTCTTTCGTAATCGTGTTCCAGTTCGTTAAATGGTTCTAAGAAAACTTGTTTGCCTGATTGAGCAAAAGTGTTAGTTGTTTGGCACCATTGTTGAGCTATTTGTTGTTGTTCTTGTTCTGTGCCGAGCATTTTTTTGCCGGTATTAGTCCAGTGTGAATGTAAACGGATGACAACATGGTCGGCGGTAATCAGGTCTGAACTTAGATCGTTTGGAGATTTAGGTGAATAAACCATCCAACTATTAGGTCCTATTTTTAGGCTTTGATCGGGGACATAATCTGCATTATTGGTGTAATTGATAATATTGATGCCAGCAGAAGCAGACAGGGTAGGTTGAGG
>QMND01000091.1 GCA_003647605.1 Candidatus Shapirobacteria bacterium
ACTAAGAGCAGTCCAGCAACAGCAGTAAAAACCCTCATATATATTTATTAAGAGGGGAACCTTCACAGAATATACCGTAAAATGTAACATTTGTCCCTATAGGTATCCTGAAATGGAAAGTAACTGTGCAGTTGGTTTGATTCCTTTTATGCACAAATATCAAGAATTCCGTCTTATTAGTGAAAACAACGCATGTTCCATACATGCAAATAATTGGATATTCTTTTAATACTGTTCCGTTAGCCACATAGTAACATTTACCTTCATAGCATATAAGCTTTGGAGTATATGTGCCTGCTATCAATGTTTTTCCAATAACCTCTATGTCCTTTGCAAACAATACTTTCCCTCCTATTATCGCTAACGGGAGTAAACCTATTATTAAAACACTTTCCGCTATAGCTGCAAACATCCACTTCTCCATCAAGGTATATACTTAATAAGTTTATAAATATTGCGGATATTAATATTTATGAAGAAAATATTGCCTTTGCTTTTAACCTTGGGAATAGGTGGAATATTTGGATTAACATGGAACAGTGGAGCAATACATCCATCGGATACTAAAGTATATTATTACTCGGGGGAAGCGGGAAGTTATCCCGCTATTACAGTTTACAGTGATTATATTAAATTAGGGGACACAAAAATAGAAGTAAGGTCTGAAAACCCAAACAACAGGATAAATGTTTATATAGACGAGCCCTATCCTCCAAGTATCAAATTAAGGATAGAGCCAGATATGTCCGATAATATTTATGTCACTATATGCAACAGGATATACGGTAACAAAATATGGAATGTCAGAGTGGTAAATTCCGTTGTTAGGTTGGAAGCAAAGGACAACTGTATTTTAATAGACTTCTATGGAAAGGCTGATACAGATCACACAGTAGAAATATTAAGTAAATATACTCCCCCAGTTTCTGTAGGACCAACAGTACCAACAGATGTTATAGTCACAGTTGCTATTTTGGCTGCAATAGCTGGTGCAGCATACTTCCTGTTTATAAGATAATATGAAGGTAAAGGCTTTGGATCCTTGTAGACCATGTGACAGGGACAAGGAACTTGCACGAAAAATAAATAAGCTACCAGGAATTGGACTACCTAAGTTACCCCAATATCCTACGAAGATTCCTTCTTTTCAACCCCTTCCGAAGAAACCTCTTCCTTTAAGGTAATACTTTCTATTGTGTCTATTAAGTGATATATCGCAGCTTCACAGTTACCTACAGCTTCCCTTATTTCGTCAATAACAGCATCTTCCACACCCAGTTCTAACAGTTTTTGAATTATATCGTCAAGGTACACCCTCATATCCCTTAAGCTTCCTATCAATTTAAGACACAACCTTACAGCTTCTTTTTTACCTATTTCCGTTTGCCTTACCTTATAAGGACAATATTCCTCGTATATAAGTTTAAGGTTATATCTTATAACAGCGAGGTCTTCTGATATTTTTATAAGTTCCTCTATTATAGCTTCTTCCTCTTTTGTATCTTCACCCTTTCCCTTTTTTTCTTCTATTTTTCCTTCTAATTTATATACAACAGTTCCAACCTTTTCAAATACCTCAGATATCCACGCTATTACCCCTGCTGCATGTTTTCTTACGCAATGCATTCCATATTCCAATGCCCTCATATGTATATACCCATATCCCTTATAAATTTTGTTGTTTTTAGAAATATGAGGACAATAAGGGTTACTTCAAAAAACTGGAGAAATGTTTTATTGAAAGTTGCCATGGATCCTAAGAAAGAATATAAGTTGTACGCTATGGAGCCAGAGGATATTTACTATATGTTTCAGTGCTGTAAAATATTTAGAAAAAACAAAATATTTGTTAACAAATTTTTTTACATGTATGATATAAATAAAAAGATATTGGTAGAAACCTACATTAACAAGAGAACTGAGGAAGACGACAGCGAATTTTTCAAGGTTAGGTTTTTCAAGATAAATTCAAAGTGCAGCGGAGAGATACAGGCAGAAAAGATATTAACGCTGTGTCGTGACAATAAATTTGTCATTACTGGATTAGGAAGCGCTATTGTTAACACCTTTATGACAGTACCCTACATTAAAAGATACGGATATAAGTTATACAATGTTGGATTATTGGTACTTAAAAAAATAGAAAACGACAAATACTTACCGAAGGTATGACTTCTTTTCTTTAAGTAGTCGGTGTATTTTTTCCAATTCATGCAAAATAAAGTATTGACCAATAACAAGGATACTTGTAAGCATTATAAGTAGAGGGGTAATGTTGTAAGCTACGGCTTCATTTAAAATGTGTTGCATGAACATTTTATCGTAGTCTTCCTTTGTAAGGTTGTAGCATAACCCCGTTGTTCTCCCTTTAAGAGCTAAGTAATCTATTTGCACAAAAGCCTGACACCCGTAGTGTTTGTATATTATATAGTGGACATACTCGTGCAAATGTACCTGTATGTACCCTGCTAGGTAAACTGTTAGTAGGGAAGTTACTAAGAATAAAAGTTTGGAATTCATATTAATTTTATTTCCATAATGTCTTTAACCTCGCATAAGACAAGCCCACTACCTCTATGCTTTATCTCTAATACCTTTATCCTTAAAGTATTGTTGTTTAACTCAACCAATCTATACCTTAATACTTCCCTATACATCTTTAGATAATATAGCGCATATTCGTAGTCCCTCCTTTCCCTTATTTTTTCTAAAAACAACTTATATATATCGTAAACATAAGTTGGGAGAATAATAACAGAAAGTTCCTTGGAGTCGTGGCAAAATTTTTCAACATCCACGACAGCCATAATCCTACCAACATATTTTGCTTTTACTTTGGCTATATCTTTAATTTTTATTGTATGACCACTAATCTCATAATCCACTAGCCCTCTCATATAAAGAAAACGCAATATTTGTATTACTTTACATCTTTCTATTATCAGTTCCCTGCTAATATTTCTTAAACTCATGGTATTTGCCCCTCTTTCTACATATTCCTTTAATGTTTCAAATACGGAATACTCTTCCTTGGACAACACTATTTCCATACAAAAATATAGATAGAAAGGTTTATAAACCCTTTGGAGGTATATACATACATATGAAGAGCTGGGTATTAAGAGGACTAATAGGAGCATTAGCAGTAGTAGGTGTTAGCATAGGATTAGTGACAAAGTACGCAGAAGGAACAATAACAGGTACAGTAAAACAGGCAATATTAGTAACTGGCTGTGCAGTAGATGTTGGAGAATGTACTGTATCCCAGGATGGTTTGTCATTTACATGGAACATGGGAGAAGAAGTATATCAAGGTTCTGTATACACAGCAACTGTTACATTAGAAAATAAAGGAAACCAAGATATAAATGTAGGAGTTGTTGTTTCTCCATCAGAACAATTTGAAGGTGAGGTAGAAGTCCCAAAAGAACCAATAACAGTTCCAGCAGGAGGAACCAAAGAAATACCAATAACAGTTATAATACACCCTGCTGAAGAACCAGGAGAACAGTACACTATAAAAGTAGACATAGTACCTGCAACAGAATAAAATGAGAAAACTCTTTCCCTTACTTTTTTTATTTTCTTCAGTATTCAGTGCCTCTATTAATATAGAGTACAAACCACCAATAGCAATAGTGGGGCATCATTTTGATGTAAAAGTAATACCTAAACAAGATATTTGGTCGGAAAATATTTACTGGAAAGTGTGTGCATGGTTGATAAAAAACTCTAATGTTGTTGATGGTACATGCACAGAGCCAACAACGGATCTAGAGGACTATTATATCTTTACATTTACAGCTCCAGACGAAGGCAATTACACCATAAAGGCACAGCTGTATAAGAA